>CAZADO010000256.1:0-6173 GCA_964483885.1 uncultured Alphaproteobacteria bacterium
TCCCAAAGCAGCGGCGGTGACTTTCGGGAATTTTAGCGTGATGTTAGGCCGCTTTGCGTTCGTCAGAGCTTTTCGAGTCGCGCTGCATTCCACAGCCATCAGGCGGTTCATCGTTTTGCCGCCGAGGTATTCGAGGCTGGACAGGTGATCGAAAGCTGCAGGTAACGGCACCTCGCTATCGAATTCCTGCACTTCCAGAAAGATGAAGACTTTGTCCTGAGGGCCTTCGATATAGAGTTGCACTTGTGAATGCTGGTCGGTTGCGCCCAAAGCTTTCACCGGCGTCGGGCCAACGAAAATTTCCTTGCCGTCCGTGCTCAAGCGCTTGCCGAGCGATTCCGCCCAGAGTTGCCGCCACCAATCCGCTAGCGGCAGTAGCCGGTCGGCATAAGCCATCATGACGTGAATCGGACGCGCATGCTGCGTATTAAAAGCGTACAGCAGCGCCGCGAAAAGTGCCGCAGGATTGTCTCGAAGCTCGGCCTTCAAACAAACGTCCGCCATCGCTCGGGCTCCTGATAGTAGATTTGCTACATCCAGTCCGAGACAAAAAGCCGGAAACAAACCTACTGGTGTCAGCAGAGAAAACCGGCCGCCGACACCGGGAGGAATCGGCAAAGCCTCGAGATTTTCTTCTCGAGCGAGCTGCCGCAAATCGCCTTTTTCCGGATCCGTCGTGACGACGATATGCTCTTTCCACTTCTTGCCCGCGCTCTTTTTCAGAGCATCGAAAATCACGAGGGAAGCTGCAGCTGTTTCCGCTGTAGAGCCGGATTTCGAAATGATGTTAAAGAGCGTCCGCGAAGGATCTATTACATCAAACAAAGAACGAATAGTGTCGGGATCGATATTGTCCAGAACGAAAAAGCGCGGAGCCTGACGTTTGGACGCATCGAGCAGATTGTGAAACGGATGCGCTAATCCACGAAAGAGAGCATACGGCCCGAGCGCAGAACCACCGATACCCGCAAGAACGAAATTATCGAAATTTTTAAAACGCTTTGCAGTGTTCCGACATAGCTCGATGGTTTCTTTATCATTCGGCAAGTCAAGAAACGGAGCGTTTCCTTGTTGCCGTTGCTGCTTCAGGTGCTGAGCCGCCGCGCTTAGCCGGAGATGTAATTCTTTAAGTGTGCTTGGCGAAATACCGTCCAGAGTAGCCGGCGGGCTGAGGGCATTCGAAACATCGAGCTCAAGGTGCATATAACAGGTTCTCGAATAGAATTTTATTAATATAATAAAGATTATGATAGGAGGCAAGGCAAAAAAAATGGCGCAATGCTTGCAGTAAAGTGAAACTTACTAAAGGGATTTCTAAGAAATATCCCGAATGCAAAGGCGCTTGATGCGAACACGCCGCTTGACAAATTGGAAAAAGTTTCCTATTTTTCGTTAACTTACAGTATGGAGCGACCACTTGACCGTTCGCTAAGGCGTTTTTTTGCCCCGAAAACCACAAGTTTTGCATTGGAATCTCGCCAAATCCGAGGCGAGGCAAATTCTTGGATTGGAAGGGCGAGACGTTTTGGCGAATTTTTGTTTTTATTAAAGATACGTCCGACATGACTTCAATTTGGCGTAAAATCCTCTTAATTTCTGTTTCTGCGGGTTTTTTGGCTATTTTAGGATGGGCAGCACCTCGAAGCAATCCGGTGCTCATTCAGAAAAATGTGCAGCCTGCCGAATTGCAAAATGCCCAGATACGGCTCATTTCGCATTCTTCCCGGGAAATCGTTATTGAATTTGAATGTCCGCCTTATCAAACCCACAAGGATCCCGAGACGGGAGAAGTGTTGGAATTCCGTATTGCAGGTGCCGTGCCCTTGCAGAAATCCGGATTTCCTGTTCTGCCGATTCTGTCGCAGCCGGTGGATTGTCCGCCCGGTGATATCCAGCTTCAGATACTAAGCCGTGAAGAGGAAACTCTTCCTCTCCCATCGTTTCGCCCCGCCACGGAAGATCGTATCATCGATCCTCATAACGAAGGCCTCCTCGATATCAGCGGTTACTCTGAAAGTCATCAATACAGTCAGATAAGCCCGCAGCAGGCTGAAGTTGGCACTTACCTCTGGCCGCAAAGTGCGGTTGAACTCTTCAATGGAGGTTTTTTCCGCGGGCATCGGCTGATGAGTCTGCGCTTTTATCCAATTCAGATAAATCCGCCTCAACATACCTTCAAATGGACCCGTCGCCTTCGGGTTCGTCTGCTATTACCGGACTGGGAGGGAACACCGGAAGCTCAGAACCGGCGTTTTGACGCTCCCAATGAACAAACGCTTCTCTCCGGACTTCTCGGTCCTTTATCTCCCGCTGCGCTTCCGACACACAAGATTGAAGATCGCGAAAGTTCTATTATGGGCGCTCAAGACGAGTTCTCCGAGCGCTTTAAAATTATCGTCGATGAAGAAGGAGTCTATCGAGTAACACAGGATATGCTCGCATCGGCGGGAGTCCCGGTGAATCAAATTGATCCTCGAACCATCAAGCTCAAAGTTCGCGGGCGAGAGATTCCGATTTTCGTCGAAGGTGAAGCCGATGGCGTCTTTAATCCGCAGGACTATCTGGAGTTCTACGGAATTGAGAATCGGCAGACCTACACGCGGGTGGATGAAGAGCTCTTCTACTGGGAAACAAATTACCCACAAGAATATCGCTATTACAGTTCGGGTGAAGCTCTTTACAAGGATCCATGGTCAGATGAAAATGTATATTGGTTTTCATGGAACGGGCCGTATGGTTTAAGGTTGGGAGAAGAGAACGCGGAATGGGAACCGTCAGTTGGTCAACCGGTGCTTTTCCTTAAGACAACGGTTCACTTCGAGGAAGACTATTTTTATGATCAGCTTTCTGTTGGAGGAAGCGCGTTGCCTTATCCCAGTCGATTAACCGAGTTTGGTCCCTATGGTGTTGTCATGGATCACTGGTTTTTTACGGGAATCGTGAATGCCTTCGAGACGAGAGATATCCCGGTTTATCTTGCCTATCCGGATACCCAGTCTCTGGCAAGCATTCATCAGGTGATTATTCGGACAGCTCTTCAGGGTATTACCTTTTACGATCATCGTACGATTCTTTACCTCAACGGGCGTACGGATCAGGGCCTTTCTGTTGGAAAGATATCTAATGAGGACGATAGAGTGGCTTGGAAAAGTCAGTCTGCGCTTGTCATTGAGACGGTGCCCGATCCTTTAGAAGGAGGAATTACCAATCAGGACTTGGTGCACGGCAGAAATACTGTTACGCTTAGTGTAACAGGAGATGGCCGCGCGGGCAGCACTGACGGAGTGGCGTTGAACTGGATTGAGATTACGTATGAACGTTTGCCAATAGCGCTTGGCGGGGGGATTCGTTTCGATTTCGATACAACGCGGGGAAAAACGTTCGAGTTCAATATTCGAGGATTTCAAATGCCTCATATTGAGATATGGAAACTGGGAAAAGCGCGGCTGACCAATGCGGAAGTCCGCTGGGTGACTCCTGTTGATGAAAATCCGTCATGGGCGGTGCGTTTTCTTATGACGCCTACCGAAGCGTATCAGATGGTTGCTTTCGATGAAACCTATCTTAAAACTCCTGCGGCGATTCTTCCCGAATATTCCACTCGTGATTTACGCAGTCTTCCGGGTGCCGAATATATTATGCTCGTCCATGAATCCTTCTTAGAAGAACCGGCAATAGAGTCTTTTCGGCAGCGGAGGATGGCAACATTTTCGGGACATGTAGAGGTGGTGACTCCGACGGAAATTTACGAGCAATTCAACAATGGTATTTTGAGTCCGGAAGCGATACGTAATTTTTTAATTTATGCGTATGATCATTGGTCGATCCGCCCCACCCATATGTGCATCATCGGTGACGGCAGTTTTGATGTCAAGGATTCCCGTCATTATGGAGGAAGTCTTATTCCCGGCATCTATGTTTTGGGCGAACAATATGGGCGCGGGCCGGCGGACGGGTTATTCGGATGTGTCTCAGGACCCCCATGGGATGTTATTCCCGATATCGCCGTAGGGCGTATCTCGTGCCGGGCATCTGAAGAATTGGAAACCTATCTTGAGAAAATCGCGATCTATGAGGATGATCCGGATTTCGCGAGCGACTGGAAATCAAAATACATTTTTGTTGCAGATAAACTCGATCAAGAACGTGGTTATGATTTTGCGAATGATTATTGTGAATGGGTTTATCAAGATATGCCGAATCATATTAACACAACCCGTGTCTATTCGGATGATCTTGAGCCCGCCCAAAGAGTAACGACGCTGCGCGAAGCCTTTCGAAAAGGAGGAGTGATTGTCAACTATAACGGACACGGCGGCGGAGGTCTCTGGTCCGGTGATGAATTGATGACGATTTCCACGACGAGGCAGCTTCTGAATCGTCGGCGGTATCCGTTTATTACCAGTTTTACCTGTTATAGTGCGGTTTATGATCAGCGTTCGCAGGGCGGAACTCTAGGGGAGGCATTTCTTTTTGAGAGAAATGCCTCCAACGGTGACCTCGTCGGAGGTATCGGCGTCTATGCTTCAGCGGGAGTGGGTTGGGCAGAAGCAGGAAAAAGCATGCAGCGTCTTCTGTTCGATGTCGTGGCAACTCCACCGGCGAAGACTACAGGAGAGATTGTTCAGATTAATAAGACGAGATATTATCTGGTTTATGGAGGAGAATCACTGTCCAGCAACTCGGTATATTCTATGCTTACCATGATGATTCTTTTAGGAGATCCTGGAGTGCGGATTGCGATTCCTCAAACGACCTTTAACCCGGAAATCAATCCTACCATCGTTATGCCCGGTGATACGGTTATCCTCTCCGGTACACTGCCCTTCGATCGAAATATCGCGCAGGGCTGGTATAAATCCTACAATGAAGACAAGATCCCACTCGTTAAGGATGAAATTCTGATACCGGAAGCGATAACGGCGAGGGATTTTCATTCGGAGCCTCTTGTGATTGATTCGTCGCTGAATACGTTTGAAGGGCGGTATGTCGTTTATGTCAGTAATCCCGCCACTCAAGAAGACGGAGTCGGCTGCGTTTCTTTTTACGCTCGTGACATGATATCGGACGTCACGATATTTCGCGAGGTTGAGCCTTGGCCCAGCGATGTTATCTCTACGGATTCGTCGTTTTATATTCAAGCTCGGCTGTTCAACAGCAATGGAATTGAACGCGTATATTGTCGTGGCTTATATTCGCCTCCGGAAGGTCAGGGTCTTCCCGCACTGGATACTTTGTGGATGGAGGAAGTAGAACCCAACCTGTGGCGTACTCCTCTTGCAGTCGGTCCCTATAATGTCGTGGATTCGGCAACGACGTATCGTGTTACCTTAATTGCTTATGATGATTTGGGGGGCATGGACACCTCCTTAACCTATAAGATGCCTAAGGCATCGCTGCCCGATATTGTTTTTTCCACGACGCGTCCACTGAAGGTTTTGGGAGAGACCTATCCGCACCTGCGAGTGCCGCTGAGGAAGATATCTGGTTCACATCCGATTGACAGTGTGATGGTATCAATTAACGGTTATAGAACGCCGGGTCAGACAGAGAATTTTAACACGTCTGCAATACTGACCGGTATTTATAATTTGAGCACAGGTTTTTGGATTGATATTCCGATTCATGTGAAATCAGGAGACTGGCAATTCGATATCACTATCGATCCCCTTGATTGGCTTGCAGAGAAAAATGAAGGGGATAACGTGAAACAATTTTCCGTAAAACCGGTTAGGCATTTCCCGGTTTCCAGAGGATACGGAACCTATTTAGCGAATCCGCTTGAATTACCGGTTTATAACAGATTCTGGGGTTCGGGAGCCGGCGATACACTGGAATTGCGGATTCAGCCCGGTTCGCTGATTCAGGATAGCAGTGTTCTTGTTTATGCGCCTCCTCGCTCAGCGACGGCAGCCGAATCGCTTTTTGCCGCTCAGACCGGCCTCTATCTGTTGCCGCCTACGGATGGTCGTCCTCATCTTTTCACCATGATGCTTTCCGACAGTACAGATCGTTTGGCTCCAGGTGGTGTCGTGGATATTTCTCTCGATGCCAGATTTGACGATACACTTTATGTTGATTCGGTCTGGTATCCGCCGGAACAAAACAAGCATATCTTTCAGAGGCGTTTGGGAACGGATTTTTGGACGAAGCTGCCGACAGTCGATTTCAAT
>CAZADO010000257.1:0-3627 GCA_964483885.1 uncultured Alphaproteobacteria bacterium
TCTTCCTCACGGTCGTTATGATCCCCTTTTTCCATCGCTTCGTGAAATTCCGCGATTTCCTCGTCGAGTTTCTCCCACACTCCCTCGACCGAAGGCCACTCAAATCCCACGCCAGCCGCCTTTTCCTGCACTCGAAATGCATGATTGAGCGCAGGTTGCGCCTGTGGGACTCCATCTAACAGGCCTCTCTTTTTACTCTGGTTAAGCTTGATTTTCTCCCACTGATGAACCACCTCCCCGGCGGTCTCCAGCTTTTTATCCCCGAAAATATGCGGGTGGCGTTCGATAAGTTTATCACTAAGTAGTCGCAAAACATCCTCAATCGTAAACCGTCCATCTTCCTCGGCAATCTGCGCATGGAAAATGACCTGCAGCAGCAAATCTCCGAGCTCTCGCTTCAGCTCCGAAAAAGAACCGCGATCAATTGCATCGAGCACTTCGTAGGTTTCTTCGAGCACATACGGACGCAGCGATTCATGCGTCTGCTCTCTGTCCCACGGACAACCGCCCGGCGACCGAAGACGCGCCATAATCGACACAAGACGTTCAAATTCATTCCCAACGTTCGACATCAAATCATCTTCCTTCAGTTTGGCAAATAATAGTCTCCCCCCGCGTGCGGGGGGAACTAAAGGGGGGTAACCTTACTTCGCCGCGAGCAGGTGCCCTCACCCCTCGCGCTACTGATCACAAATAATTCACCAGAGTCTTATAACGCTCCGAGAGTGGCTTATGACCTTCCGGCGTGATTAAAAGATTATGAAAAAGCCCGGCATCCGGGTAGTCGAGCGACAACCGCAGCCGAGCGCCGCACTTCACCGCCAAATGCGACATGAACGGATCATAGGACGGCATCAAACTAATCACCATATCCGGATTCGTTTTTTTCAGACGCTCGATAAATTCTGTGCGAGGAAGTCCCAGCAAGTTCTTGTGCCGGTCATCAAAAGTCATCAGATGCACATCGGGAGCCGCTTGAACCCATGAACGATAATTCTCCCGCAGACAAATGATGAAAACCTGCGGATCAAGCTTCCGATGAATGTCCTCTAAAACTCTGCGTGCCAAATCGAATTGATCGAACTTCTCAGGGAGAAGCACAACGATGCTGCTGGGATGAGCGCTTTGCGGCGGCCAAACGATAGCCGATGCGGCTTTCTCGCGGTTGCGCTGCATACGCCACAGGGCAAGGGACAGCCGCTCTTGACATCTCTCGCGGAACGTCACTTGGAAACCTCCGGCAGTGCATCTTGTTTCACAATCTTCACCTTAACAATTCGATTCCCCTGCATCTCCTCGATTTCGAAATCATAATTATGGAACTCAACAACAGCTTTTCCTTCGGGCACTTCTCCGAGCTCCGAAAGCAAAAAACCTCCTAAGGTTTCGTAGTCTTCCTCGGTCGGAATGACTTCCTCGCCCAAGACGTCGTTAATTTCTTCCGTGTCAAGACGAGCATCCGCAACAATAGTTCGTTCATCGATGCGATGCCAAAGAGGCGATTCTACGTCATATTCATCCTGTATCTCTCCGACAATTTCTTCGATTACATCTTCGAGCGTCACCAATCCTGCCGTCCCGCCGTATTCATCCACGACAATCGCCATATGCATCTTTTCCTTCTGGAATTCCCGCAACAGTTCATGGATGAGTTTATTCTCCGGAACGAAAAATGGTTCGCGCATAATATCTGCGATGGACTTCTCCACGTTGCTGGTGATAAGCGGCAGCAAATCTTTTCCATGGAGAATGCCCACGACATCATCAATACTCTTTTCATAAACCGGGATGCGCGAATGTCCCTTCTGACGAATCGTCTCAACGACTTCATTCATCGGAGCATCGGTAGAAACGCAAACCATATCGGTGCGGGGAATCATGATTTCGCGTATGGTTGTCTCGCCGAATTCAAAAATCGACGTAATCATCTCCCGTTCTTCTTCTTCCAGCTCGCCGTGTTCTTCCCCGACTTCCACTAACGTTCGAATCTCTTCCGACGAAAGCGTCCACCGCTTTTTCTCGACGCCCAAGAAACGCGCTACCGAATCCGCCATCGGAAGCAAGACAACGACAACCGGAGACAGCAGCCATTCGGTTATCTCTAAAGGCAGCGACGCACGCTCAGCCCACTTTAGTGGATTGCGTATGGCGGCAAGTTTCGGCAAGACTTCTCCCACAAAGAGAAGCACAAGTGTCACCACAACAATCTGAATTAAAATAACGATGATGCGCGCCGCCTCCCATTGTCCAAGCAATCGCTGCGTGGTCAAAGCTGCCACCGTCGCTGCACTGATATTGACCAGCGTGTTTCCCGTCAGAAGCACAATGAGCAGCTTTCGCGGATTTTTCAGCAATCTCACGAGTCTCTTCGCAGCGCGGTCTTTACGCTCCGGCAAAGCGTTGATTTGTGTCCTCGTCAACGAGAAGAACGCCGTCTCCGTACTCGAAAAAAAGGCCGAAAACACAAGCAGCACTGCAAAGATGACAACACTTACAGGTAAGATTGAATCCATGATCTACTTTCTTTCCCCTTTTCGTAAAGCGCGTGTCTCCAGCTTTTCCATGCGCTGTCTTCCCGCTTCCGTTTCATCATCTTCCCCCGCTAAATGAAGGACTCCGTGCACCGCCAAACGCGCAATTTCCGACGCCAACGATACTCCATAATCCGTGGCTTGGCTTCGCGCCTTCTCCAAACAGATATACACTTCACCTTCCACAGGAGCGCCCCGCTCAGCTAAATCAAACGCCATCACATCCGTCGCTCCCGGTAAATTTAGGTATTGACGGTGAAGCATGGCCATCTTGCGAGATGGCACAACAATAAAATCAATTGATGCAACAGGCTTTTTGAAATGAACCAGAGCTCGCTTTGCACATTCCAAAAGATACCGGCGATAAATCCGCGCTCGTGGAATCAAACAATGAACACGCAACTCTGCTTGAGACGTGCGGCGCTTCATTTTTTCTTGCCTGTATTCTCTTTCGAGTTCTGATTGGCTTGATAGTCATCGTACGCCCGAATAATCGCTTTCACCAATCGATGCCGCACGACATCTGTTTCATCGAGGTAAACGAATTCCACTCCCTGAATGCCTATCAGAATGTCCTGAATCAGCATCAATCCGCATTGCTGCTTGTCCGGCAAATCAATCTGTGTCAAATCGCCGGTCACCACAGCTTTCGAATTATTCCCTAAGCGCGTTAAAAACATCTTCATCTGCGCGCCGGTCGTGTTCTGAGCTTCGTCCAGAATAACAAACGTATTGTTCAGCGTTCGTCCGCGCATGAACGCTAATGGCGCAACTTCTATGATAGACCGATCCAAGAATTTCCGCAGGCGTTCCGGTGGAATCATCTCCATAAGCGCATCATAAAGCGGCCGAAAATATGGATCCACCTTCTCCCGAATATCGCCCGGCAGATACCCAAGACTTTCTCCGGCTTCCACGACAGGCCTCACCAGCGTAATTCTGTCGAAGCTGCCGCGCAGAAAAGCCGCCACCGCTGTTGCGACAGCAATATACGTTTTCCCCGTCCCGGCAGGTCCGATACTGAACGTAATCTCATTACCGGTGATAGCTTTGAAGTAATTTTCCTGACCATCCGAACGCGTCCCGATAGCTCGCT
>CAZADO010000258.1:0-2804 GCA_964483885.1 uncultured Alphaproteobacteria bacterium
TGCCAGCGACAGGATTCAACTCCAATCCCAGTCCCATTGATGAACCTAGACCGGAAGTTGGAATCGGAGTGATTCCGCCGTGCACGGTCAAGTTTGCAGAAAGAGAAGCACTCGCAAAGGCGAGCAGACCGAATATGGCGAACCACGTTTTGCTTCTGATGTGTTGCATCTCATCTCCCCTTATTTGAGCGAAACACGGCGATGAATTTATTTCACCAGCATTACTTTCTGCACGTACGAAAAACCCGGTGCATCCATGCGGCACAAATACGTTCCGGACGGCAAATCTGACGCGTTCCATGTTATCGAGTACGTACCGGTAAGGTGCGGCTCATTGACGAGTGTGGCTATTTTTTGCCCGAGTAAATCGTAAATCGTCAATGTCACCGGGCCGGTTTGTTTCACGTCATAGCGGAAAGTTGTTGTAGAATTAAAGGGATTGGGAAAGTTCGGATAGAGAGAAAATGTACTCGGTAGTCCAAGACTTACCGGAGATTCCGGAACATCTGCGATACCTGATAGAGACAAGTCATCCAATAAAAAATAAGCGCCAACGTTTGGTGTATCCGTATCTTCTTCGGTAATCTGAATCGCAATGGTCGCCGTCGTTGGCGTTCTGGGATTGTAATAGGTTATCGGAACAACAAACTCTGTATATTGAGATGCCGCCTCGCTTATTTCGATATAACCGGCTCCCAAATTACCATCATCAAGCACTATTCCCACCGCGAGATATTCATCATCAACAGGCTGGTATCTATACCAACCGTGCAGCTCACCATATCGTTCTGTCATCGGAAATTCCGCCCACGCACCCGGAGGATAATCCAGCTCAGCGGCAAGAATAACTTCTCCCCTCATCGCATAGTTGCCGGAATGACATTCATCCGGGTAACTCGTGCGCGTAATAGTTATCCATTGGAACATCCCAACATTATTCGTATTCCATCCCACCGGTTCATCAATATCATTCCATGTCTCGAAACCGGGATTGGGGATTTGAGCCTGACTAATCGAAGGCAGAGCGAGACATAAAGCCAGAAGGTTTATGAATAAGATGTTCTTCATTGTCTTTCTCCCTCACATTTTTCCTTGCCGATTTGTTGGAAAATTAATCCCGCGAGCCGCGCAGAATCAATAATCGAACAAGCTGCAATATCGCCATCGTCGCCGCGGCTACATAGGTCCATGCCGCCGCATCAAGGATTTTGCGCGCTCCAGTGGTTTCATCCGGAGCCAAATAGCCGCCGCTCGCCAGAACCTTCATCGCTCTTGAAGATGCGTTGTATTCCACCGGTAATGTGACCAGAGAAAACAGCACTGCTGCGGCAAACAAAATAATCCCAATATCCATCAGCCAGTAGATGGACGTAAAAATGAAGCCTATGAAAAATAATGGAAACGCAAGCCATGTGCCGAACTGCGCGACGGGAACAAGCGTGCTTCGCAGATGAAGAGGTGCGTAACCGAGTTTGTGCTGCATCGCATGACCGGCTTCATGCGCCGCAACACCCAACGCCGCCAGCGATGTCGAACCATAGACACCTTCCGATAAGCGCAGCACGTGCGTTCGGGGATCGTAATGATCCGTCAATTGTCCCTTCGTCTCTTCCACTTTGACGCCTGAAAGTCCCTGCGAATCCAAAATCCTCCGCGCTGCCTGCGCTCCCGTGATGTTCGCGCGGCTCCGTATTTGACTATATTTCCGGTAGGTACCGCGAACCTTCGACTGCGCCCACAAAGCAAATCCCAACGCTGGCAGCAGCAGAATAAAGGTCCAGTCAAACATAAAAGGAAACACATTAACCTCCCATATCAAATCTTGTTTCGTCAGATATTCGATAGCCTCTAAGGAATTCACTCGTGCTCATTCGCTTCCGTCCCTCGAATTGTACTTCCGTAATTCTCAGCGGCGCGCTACCCGTTCCGACAAAAAGCTCTCCATTATTTGAACGCAACTGCCCCGGTAAAAGTTCTTGCTCGTTTGCTGCAATTTCCGCCCGGAAAATTTTCATCCGCTTGTCTTCCATTCGACTCACCGCTCCGGGCACCGGACTAAACGCGCGAATACGATTGCGCAGTTCTTCGGCGCTCTGTTCCCAGTTCAGAATGAAATCTTCGGGCTTGAGCTTCGGCGCAGTAGTCGTTTGCGCATCATTCTGTTTCAAAGGTGCGGGCTGTGTTTCGTTTTCGATAGCGTTTAGTGTTTCCACAAGCAATCGCGCTCCAAGCTCTGCCAAGCTATCGTGCAACGTTCCAAAATCGTCTTCCGGCGCTATAGGAACGGATTCCTGACGTAAAACATTTCCCGCGTCAATGTGTTCCGTTAAACGAATAATCGTGACGCCTGTTTTAGTTTCTCCTCGAATAAGTGTCCACTGAATCGGAGCGGCTCCGCGAGCTTTCGGCAGAAGCGACGGATGCACGTTCAGCGCACCATGTAGCGGCAAGGTAAAAAGCGTACGTGGTAGAATCCGAAACGCTACGACGACGAGCGCATCGGGCTTCAACGCTTGGACTGTCTGTAAAAAACCCGAATCCTTCAGGGATTCAGGCTGCAAGACTTCTAATCCGAGCTGCACTGCTATATTTTTTACCGGCGGACTCCCGAGTTTTTTTCCGCGCCCCATCGGCTTATCGGGACTACAAACCACCGCTGCAATCTCGTGACGACTGTCATGAAGCGCTTGCAGTGTCGGCAGTGCAAAATCGGGATTTCCGCAAAATACGACACGCATCAAATCCTCATGTGCTTACATTGCTCTTCGCCATCTTTTTCAACGCACTGTCCCATCGCGCTCGGC
>CAZADO010000259.1:0-3339 GCA_964483885.1 uncultured Alphaproteobacteria bacterium
ATTATTTTTCTTAGTTTTCCTGTGTTGCCAAAGATTTCTTTATATGTTCCTTCAAAAAAATCGTAACGGCAGGTATCAATTATTAGTAGTATATCCCAGTCTCTTTGTAGTATTAATTTTTTTTGCTCGTTCATTTGTAACACTTTTTTTGCGGGAAATCAATTTTTACTTAATCAGCAGCATCTTACGATTCTGGATGATACGGCCATTCGCTTGAAGCCGCGCGAAATAAATCCCCGTCGCCAGTGCGCTGCCGTCGAACGTTGCTCGATGAACACCGGCCGCGTAATTTTCATCGACCAACACAGCCGCTCGCCGTCCGAGAATATCGAAAATTTCGAGTTGCACATCTGCCGCTCGCGGCAGTCCCCATTCGAAAGTTGTTGTCGGATTGAATGGATTCGGCCAGCAAGGCGCCAGATAAAATTCTCCCGGCAAGCTTCCCGACATTGGCTCAGAAAAGACAACATCACCCGTTGTGAAATAAATCGAACGACCCGCGCATATCCCCGCCGCATTCGAATCCAGCACGGTGTTATAGAGATACTGAAGCCCGTCGGTTTCATCGGCGTTTTCCATCCCGACCGTGCAGGCCATATCGAAATCAATCATCTTGTATTGAAACTCAAACGAGCCATCCCCGGTCAGTGTTTCATGGTGTCCCGGATCATAAAGAATCACTTCGAACGTTGCTCTCCGATGTGGCCACGAATAGAACTGCACACTGTCCCACTCAATAATGAACCGATGGTTGGGCGCATCGAAATAATAGATATAGGCCGCGCCGGGCGCACTCGCATTGCTATCCGTCCAGAACGGCGCTATGAGTCTCGCCGGACCGGACGTTGAAGGTATCGGGTAATGCTGCCAGTCTCCTTCCGCCGTCTGTCCGGGAACAGCAAATCCGTTTTCGGTGACATTCACAACGTCATAAGAATCTCCATAGTAAACGAACGTGAACGGCAAAGCAAGTTGTGTGAACTGGTCTTCCGAAATCGTAAACGTCGTCCCCGAGCCGCCGTGAGCAGGATTCACTTCCACCCAATCATACGGCTTGCCCGCACTGTCCACATCATCCAACGCTATATAGCCGTAAGTATCAGGTCCCGTGGGGAAAGTCGCTCTGGAATCACTCAAGAAAAAGTTCTGAATCGTTGTTTGCGACGATGTAATTGTTACGGTCTCCGTGCCTGTTTCCAAGAGCGGAGACGAAACTGAAACGATATACTCTCCGGCAGCTACACTCGTTTCATACAAGCCATCTCCTCCTGTTGTCATCGGCAGCAATGGCGTATCCAAAATCCGGACAACCGCGCCCGTTACAGGCCCTGATGTCACATGATAAACCGTCCCTCGCACTGTTCCCTCTCCGACGACTGGAAGCGTCAGGTTTTCCGTAACTGTCTCACCTCCGACAATATTGACAACTCGTTGAGTTTGTTCGAAACCGTAGAGATAAAAATCAATGATATTCTCGCCGGGTTTCAGAAAGATATGATACTCTCCACTTGCATTCGTGAACACCGCTCGCGAATCGTCCGTACTCACACGCACTCCTCGCAGCGGAAGACCCGGCGGATCGTCTAAGATAGTACCGGTAACTTCGCCTAAACTGTCCAACACAAACGCTACAGCGGCGTACGCATCGATTTTACCTGCTCCAAAAAGCGAATCCTCGCCCGGCTCACCTGCGTCACGCGCGGTCAGCTTCAGTGCGCGGCAGACTTCCTCGGGCGAAATTCCCGGCGCCGCTGAAATAATCAATGCCACTGTTCCACCGACATGAGGCGTCGCTGCCGATGTACCACCAAATCCGTTTCGACAACCTCCAAAACGGGATAATGTCTTCACGTTCGTCGGAGCGCATATTTCAGGCTTCAGAAGGCCTATAAAGGCTCCGCCCTGATACGGATAATCATCATATTGCGGAGGCCAGTTGTCACCCGCGCAATGAGGCATGGCCGGATGAAAACACAAGTCTTCTTCCGACCAGCCTGAAGGTCCTCGTCCCGAAGCCGAATAATGAGTCCCATCAATATTATAACCTGAAACAGAAATAATGGATGACACGCCTCCGACGATTTCCTGCGCAGGAGAAAGCCACGGCGGAGGAGAACAAGCCGGACAAGGTATATGCAGAGGCGGATCGAAACCTTGAGCGCCTTCATTCCCCGTCGAATTTACATGGACGATACCCGCCGCCAGCTCCATCTCGTTGATATGCCGCCAGACAACCGGATCCGGACATTCATCGTAATCGTTACATTCCGTGAATTTGAAACTGACAGACATGGAAATCAGATGGACGCCTTTATCAATCGCATATTGCATCCCAAGCCACATAGATGATTGATACTGATGGTCGATTAAGGGCATCAGTGTCGCATTAGGTGCGATGCCCACGGTATCGCAAACGGATGTTCCCCCGGCAACAATCCCCGCCGTGCTGGTGCCGTGCCCATGATTATCCATAACATCATTATCATCACCGTCAAAATTCCAACCGTGAAAATCGTCGATATAGCCATTACCATCGTCATCGACACTATTCCATTCTCCTGCATCTGCTGTTCCGTTTCCATTCAAATCCTCACCCGGATTCACCCAAATTTTATCTTCCAAATCGGGGTGAGTTGTATCGATTCCGGAATCCATCATCCCCACAAGCACGCCCTGACCGTAAATACCGAATTGTTCCCAAACCTGAATCACTCCGATATCCTGAACTCCCCATGATATATAATCCAAATGCGCCGGAGGCTGCCATGGTTTTTCTGCTTCATCCAGCGTGTTTTCGAATACTCTATCGTGCATCACCCATTCGATTTCAGGATGCTGTTCTTCGCAAACCGCAAGCATACCCGGCGTGATTTCGCAGACAACTCCGTTTATTATCCATAATGGACGAAGCAAACCGACGTCTCCAGTCGCTTTCTGTGCCTCCAACGTCTCCATGAGAGATGTTCCGGCGAGCTCAAATCTCGATTTCAGCGCATGGATAACAAATTCCCGGCGCGCGTCACCATGAAGTTTCCGGGCAATCGGATAAAGCTCGCTCATCGTGACCGGATTCTCTAAGAAAAGAACAACCCGCACGAGTTCCCCCTCATCAGCATCGTCAAGCACTCTATCAAGAGCGGATGTATGCACCGCCGCGAATAGAATTGTCCCGCTGAAAATTATCGAAATCAAGCTAACGAAAAAATACCTCATGATGCTCGCTCCTTGAAAAGGCCGCTAATGGAAGCCTGCGATTTTACGGCTGGCCTGTGATATTTGAAACTTGCGAAGAATCTCTGTATATTTATTAATTCCACGCCGAGCCGGTGTCGCCTGACC
>CAZADO010000260.1:0-4640 GCA_964483885.1 uncultured Alphaproteobacteria bacterium
AGCTGAGAAGCATTTGAGTGACTGCTATGAAAAAGCGCCTTTTCTACCCAAAGAACGTATGATGATTTTGCTGTCAACTTGGGCTTGGACACGATTTCGCAAAGGAGATATTGAAAAGGCCGGGTCTCTTGCTCAGCAGGCGCTCGCACAAGGAGGAGAAGCGGCTGAGAAACTTGGTCGTCTTCGGCAGACACTGGGTAATCTGGCTTACTTCCGGGGTGATCTGGATTCAGCGGCGCGAGAATGGGAAGCCGCTTTGAAAGATTACGAGGAGCACTCCGACGCGCGCGGGAAATCAGATGTTCATAATAATCTTGGAGTCATCGCCGCACGCCGGAGCAAACCCGAACTTGCTCGAGAACACTGGGAAACCTGCAAGAAACTCAGCGAACAAACCGGAAATCAAGCGCGTGTGGCAGGGCTTTTAAACAACCTCGCGATTTCAGCGTTTGAAGAAGGGGATTTCCGTCAAGCGGAAAAAAATTATGAAGAAGCACTGCGAATTTATCGCAAACTGGACGCTCCCCGCGAGCGCATCGAAATCCTGAATAACTTGGGTGAGCTCAGTTTCTACCGGGCGAATTATCCCCGCGCTCGAGCTTTCTGGAACGAAGCCTTGTCCGATGCGGACGCCCTCGGTGATGTTGAAGCACAGATAGAACCGTTGATTTACCTCGGGAAATTATCCTTGGCAGTCGGTGCTCAGGAGGAGAGCCAGCGTTTCTTCGAAAAGGCAATTTCAACGGCTCGCGAAGTCAGCAATAATCCCGGACTCGCTCGCGCACTTGGAGAATTCGCACTTTACCAGATGCACTCTTCGGATTTGGAAAAAGCAAACCGGCTTTTAGATGAAGCGGACAACACTTTGCATGACGATGCGGATCCAGCATTGAAATTGAATCTTTTTTTCGCACGTTTGCAGCTCTTGCTTGCCGCCGAAGAAAAAGAAAACGCCTCGGATCTTTATGCGTCCGTAAAAGCTCTTCCCGAAGCGATGAGCACCTTTGTTGCCCGTGCTCATCTCGGGCTTCTTGGCTTAGCACAGGGGCAGACACTTCCGGACAATTCCTGGTTTGCCGATATTCACGAGTTCCCCGAGTTTTCATGGCGCGCATCGTGGTATCAAGCACAGAAGCTCCTTACAAACCAAGACCGGAAGTCGATGCTGCGAGAGGTGGAAAAAGCCGCGGCGCGTTTGCGCATGATCGCCGAACAGCTCTCGGAAAAAGAGCGCGGGAGCTATTTGCAATCCAGAGATGTTGTCCGCTTTCAGAAATGGGTGAAAGAAGCGGTTTAAGTTTTTCTTTCGATCTAATCGTGCCGCGCAGCAGTGCGCTTGGATTGGATGCAAACAGTAAATATTGCAGAGAATTTTTTATAGCGATAAAAAAGACGATTTTTCTTTGAGGCAACATTAGCACTGGACAACAATCATGGCCGATGACTTTTTCGACAATCTGGTAAATCTCTCGACACCGCCCGCAGGTGACGGCGATAGCACTCCGAGTCGCCGCCTCGAAAGTGGTATCCGGCGACTCACGGTGCTGTTGGACGACCTCAACCGTGAGCTTCGCTTGAAGCCGCTTCTCGACCGGACGATGGACGCCGCTATTCAACTCACCGGCGCCGAACGAGGTTTTCTCGTTCTGCGAAACGAAAATGGTGAGCTCGATTATCGCGTCGCTAACAACGATGCCAGTCAGAATATTCCTGATGCGGAACGAGCCGCTTCCCGCACGATTATTGATAAAGTGCTAAATGGAGGCGAACCGATTCTGGTCAATGATATCGGCGATCAGGCGGATTTGAAAGCACAGCGAAGTATCGCCGAATTGCAGATTCATTCTGTCATGGGAGCACCGCTGCGTGTTAAAGATCGTTTGCTTGGAGCGGCCTACGTGGATACGACTCGCCCCGAAACGATTTTCACGCCGGAAGACCTGGTTCTCTTCCAGAGCTTTGTTCACTTGGCGGCGATTGCGCTCGAAAATGCGCGGCTTTTGGAAGCCGAACGCGATGCCCGCCATCATGTGCAGTCACTCCAAGCTGAGCTCCGGAATATTCTCGAATCTCTGCCGCTTGGCGTTATCTTGATTGACAGTCATTCTCAAATCCAATTCATGAACCGCAGTGCACTGGAGATTTTGTCGAAGGTCAACCTCTCCGTCGGTGACAATCTCATCTCAGAAGAGAATGCCGAACAAACGTGGCGCTTGAAAATTTTTAACAGCATGGCCGATTGGATGGAAGGAAAAAATCCGGAAGAGAGTGAATTTGATCTGGAAGGCCGAATCCTCAAATATTCCTTCTTCGAGGTTCTTCGAAAAGGGAATGATATTACGCAGATTGGTCTTCTCTTAGAGGATGTCACGGAAAACCGCGCGCTGCAGCGAAAACTTATCGAATCCGAAAAATGGTCCACGGTGAATCTGCTCGCGGGCGGTATTGCACATGAAATCAAGAATTCGCTCCAACCTATTTGCAGCGGAACCGATATTCTTCAAATGAAACTGGATACGAAAAAAATCCCGGACGCTGGCACGCTGCGTCATCTCGAGACCATTCAAAACGCCGCCCTACGTATTCAGCATATTGTCACCGATTTAAATCGTCTAACCAAACCGGCCAGCCCCGATTTAGTTCCCGTCAATTTGATTCGCATCGTGCAATCCACGGTGAATCTGATGGAAACAACCACAGGGAAATTGAAACATTTCGCGCGTAACGATAAAAGTTCGAAATTCCAAGTACAGATAAACTTGCCGTCAGAACTTCCCATGGTCAACGGCAACAGCGCTGCCATTGAAGGAGCCGTCATCAATCTGCTGCTGAATGCGGCAGACGCTGTGCAGGAAAAAGGTCATGGCTGTATTCGATTGAATGTTGAGCAGGTGAAAGAAGGCTGGGTAACCATTCAGGTCGAAGATACGGGAGTCGGGATTTCTCCTCGAAATCTAAAGCACGTCCTCGAACCCTATTTTACGACGAAATCCGAAGGCGGTACCGGCCTCGGACTCTCGATTGTGCGCAACACGATGGAAGTGCACGGCGGCAAGGTCGAGATTCAATCTACGCCCGGCGAAGGAACATCCATTGCGCTGCATTTCCCTCTGCCGTCCTCCTCTAATCCGATCATAGATTAGCGCATTCGACTATAGGTAATCAGTTTCTCCTAAGGCACTTCAGACCACCAGTGTGTCACTGGTGCGAGAGTATCTGGTGTAACAAATTCTCCCGGTCGAGGCACCGCTATGATAGTTCCTGCAGCTCTGGCAGCGACCAGTAATCTCTCGATTGGTTCGGTCCACCCGTGGTAAGAGAGATTAAAAGTTCCCCAATGAATCGGTATAAGAATCTCACCCCGCACCATCTGGTGTGCTTTAACGGCTTCTTCCGGAATCAAATGAGCATCCGGCCATGTCTCACCGTATGCTCCGATTTCTATGAACGTCACGTCGAACGGTCCAAAACGTTTCCCGATATCTTCAAAAGCCTGAAGCCTGCCGACATCGCCGCTGAAATAAACGCGGTGTTCCGGTCCGATCAATACCCAGGATGCCCAGAGTGTTTTATTGCCTCCAAATAGTCCCCTGCCGGAGAAATGCCGTGCCGGTGTTGCGATGAAACGAAAATTCTCCCTGAATGAAACCTCCTCCCACCAATCCAATTCGATGATCTTTTCCGGCGGCACTCCCCACATTTCTAAATGTGCACCGACACCCAATGGAGTATAAAAAACATGAGTTTTCGGCAATAATTGCTGGATGCCTTTATAGTCGAGGTGGTCGTAGTGATCATGGGAAATGATGACTGCGTCAATCTCCGGCATCTCGGGTATCGTTATTGGCACTGGATGGAAGCGTTTCGGTCCTATCCACGCTGTGAAAGACACTCGCTCGCTGAATACCGGATCCATTAGAATGACATAGCCGTCAATTTCGATGAGGGCTGTGGAGTGTCCCATCCAAGTAACACGAAGACCGGACGCCGGTGTTTCATTAAAGGATTCTCGTGTCAGAGAAACGACCGTGATAGGCGCTTTAGGACGACGTACTTGCTTTCCGAAATACAATCGAATCGTTTTCCAAATCGTTCCCGGTTCCATGATATTGGTTGGCAGATTATTCTGGAATTTGCCGTCGCGGTAATTCTTGGAACGTTCGATACGTTGCAGACGCGCGCCAGAGGGATTCGCACCCATCGGGACGCGTACCGTCAAATAAACTACAAACAGGAGAGCGATACATCCCGCTGTTATGAAACCGAAAATCATTCCTATAGATCTCAATCTGTTTACTTTGGAAGAAGAGCGACGCATGTGAACCTTGCCATGACTAATTCAATTCGGAGCTATAGAAGTGAAATCAGTTTGTCGAATCTGTTTGATGCCATGTCCTCAATAGAAAATACATGTATTGGCCGTTTGTCATTTTGCAACCATTGGCGAATTTCGTCAATCAATCCCTCACGCACCACCAAAATCATGACAACATGACTCTCGCGTAGCAACCGCTTGACTTCTTCCGACCAACCTCCGCCACTCAGCTCCAATGGGCCAATTTCATCCACGACGACCATTTCAGCCATCGCAGATGCTTTCAACACTCGGCGGCCTCGTGCAAGTGCGTCATCGGAAAAAA
>CAZADO010000261.1:0-12070 GCA_964483885.1 uncultured Alphaproteobacteria bacterium
GTCGGGCTAGTGGCACTTTCCAGGACGGTTGTCTCGCCGTTGTCGGTCTCCAGACCGGCAATGGCGCCATTGCGGATGTGGACACCCACAACGGCGCGCAACGTGCAATCCTCTAAGAAAATGGTCTTGGCAATCCGACACGGCGAAAAGTGGGAGTGAGGGAATTATGTCAAACGTCGGAACGGCCGGTCGCAAGGGACCTACCGTTCGTTCAGATTGCTTTGTGTCTCTCGAAGTGCGTAAATCGGGAGGGCTCGACATTGCTGCAACAAGTCTTGTGGATTCCATGTACGGCGAATCCATTCAGCAGCTTTGTCGAGAGGTTCTCGGAGGACTTGGACTTCGGCACGCTCGACTTGAACTCGAGGATGCCGGAGCTCTTCCCTTCACGCTCATGGCGCGCATCGAAGCGGCTGCCGCTCGTGCAGGAATCACGGCGACTTTCCTTCCGGAGATGAAATCCTATTGCATGGACACCACTCGGCGTGACAGATTCCGTCGTTCTCGCCTTTACCTTCCCGGCAACGAACCACGCTTTTTTACGAATGCAGGTCTGCACAAACCGGATGGAATTATTCTGGACTTGGAGGATTCCGTCGCTCCCGCAGAAAAGGACGCCGCGCGTATCATGGTTCGCAACGCACTACGGCAAGTGAATTTTTACGGCGCTGAACGCATGGTACGCATCAATCAAGGTGCAGAAGGTATGCGCGATTTGGATGATATTATACCGAATAATGTGCATGTCGTTCTCATTCCGAAAGTCGAAAGCGCTGAGCAGGTACGCGACGTGGATGCGCATATTCAAAACCTTCAGAAGAAACATAAGAACAGCTCGCCTGTTTACCTGATGCCGATTATTGAGAGCGCGCTGGGAACGCTTCGCGCTCTCGACATCGCAACGGCATCCGAAAATATTGTCGCGCTTGCGTTGGGACTTGAAGATTACACGGCGGACATCGGTGTGCAGCGCACGCTTGAGGGACGGGAAAGTTTCTGGATGCGCTCGATGGTTGTCAATGCAGCACGTGCAGCAGGCATTCAACCGATTGACACTGTTTTTTCTGACGTGGCGGACACCGAGGGACTCATCGCCAGCGTTAAGGAAGCAAAGGCGCTCGGTTTCGACGGTAAGGGCTGCATTCATCCGCGTCAAATTGCACCGATTCACGAAGCTTTCGCGCCGGAGAAATCAGAAATTGATAAAGCGGTAAAAATCGTACGCGCATTCGAAAAAGCGGAAGCCGAGGGACTCAGCGTTGTGGCGCTGGGCAGCAAGATGATCGATCCGCCGGTTGTCAAACGCGCTTTAAAAACCGTGGAAATGGCGATATCTCTCGGCAAACTCCCGGAAAACTGGCGGGAGGAACTGTCATGAAAAATCTGAGAGAAAACGCGGCGGGAAGATTGGTTCCTGTCGAAATCAACGGCGAAGAACATATCCCATATCAAGGTGTCGGAAAATTCAAACCAACCGGCAGGCGATATAGTCCACCTCTGGCGAGCTGCGCTGATTATCCCTCCGATGGGAATAAAGTCATCGCTGATTTAAAAACGGCGTTGAAGAAAGCAGGTTTGCGCGACGGGATGACGATTTCCACGCATCACCATTTTCGCAATGGCGATTTCGTGGCGAACGCTATCTTTGACGCAGCGGCGGAATTGGGTGTGAAGGATTTACGCTGGTTTCCAAGTGCGTCTTTTCCCTGCCATGCTCCGATTATCGAACATTTGAAAAGCGGCGTCGTGCACCATATCGAAGGCAGCATGAACGGGCCGTTGGGCGACTATTGCAGTACTGGTAAAATGCGCGGCATGGCTGTGTTGCGTTCGCACGGCGGACGTTATCAGGCGGTGCAAGACGGCGAAGTGCATATTGATATCGCGGTCATCGCCGCTCCCACGGCTGATCCTTTCGGCAATGCTACCGGCGACCGGGGACCTTCCGCTTGCGGTCTTTTGGGATTCGCGCTGGCCGACAGTCAATATGCCGACCGCGTGATTGTCGCGACGGACAACCTGATTCCTTTCCCGTGCATTCCGTGGCAAATTCATGGGAACTATGTCGATTATGTTGTCGTGATGGATTCCATCGGCGAACCGTCGAAGATTGTTTCCGGCACGACCGAAATCACGCGCAGCCCCGACCGACTTCTCATCGCCGAATATGCTGCACGTTTCGTGGCGGAGACGGGCATCATGCGCGACGGATTTTCGTTTCAGGCCGGTGCGGGAGGAACAGCGCTGTCGTTCTCCATTTTCTTAGGCGAGATGATGCGCGAACAGAATATCAAAGCCCGTTTTGCTCGCGGCGGCTCGAACCGGTATCTCGTCAACATGCTCGAAGAGGGACTCGTCGAATATATCCTCGACGGCCAAACGTTCGACCTTGATGGCGTGCGGTCGATGCGCGAAAATCCAAACCATGTGAACACATCTCCGTTTACCAGCTATAACTATCACGGTAAGGGAAACTTCGCTTCGATGCTGGATGTGGTTGTTTTGGGTGCGACCGAAGTGGATGTTCAGTTCAACGCGAATGTCGTTACTCATTCGGACGGTCGGCTGCTGCATGGCATCGGCGGCTGGCAGAATTGTCTTTTTTCCAAATGCACAATGCTTCCGATTCCCTCCTTCCGCAACCGCATTCCAGTCTTGGTTGACCGCGTCACTACATTGTGTGGCCCGGGCGAACTGATTGATGTGATTGTCACCGAACGCGGAATCGCTGTTAATCCGCAGCGGCAGGATTTGTTAAACAAACTGCGAGATTCGTCGCTGCCGATTCGACCGATTGAAGACATCAAGGCGGACGTCGAAGACATTTGCGGCGGCAAATCGGCGGCTCCTGATTTGGGCGAAAAAATCATCGCGGCGATTAAATGGGTGGATGGCACGGTGATCGATTGTGTCCGCCAGATAAAAACACTATCTACTACTTTATAACATACGGGAAAGAAACATGGCAAAAAATCTTTACATAACCGCAACAGAACCTTCCAGCGGTAAGAGCATGATTAGCCTGGGACTGCTCCAGCTTTTCCGAGATCATGGCGACGAAATCGGATATCTGAAACCTATCGGACAGCGGTTTCGCCCAGACAAAGAACAGGATGAAGATATCGATTTGATTCGCCTCGTTTTTAATTTTGATCAACCAGCGGAACTTTTAAGTCCCGTTCCATCATATCAAGCGCGCGAATTAATCGCTCAGGGTCGGCAGGGACAGATTATGGAGCGTATCCTCGAAGCTTACCGGAAAATCTCTAAAGACAAAGACATCGTCATCATTGAAGGCACCGATTATAAGGGAACGATGACGGCTTTCGAATTCGACATCAACGCCGAAATTTCAAAAACTCTGGATGCGCCGGTGGTTTTGGTCGCAAACGGCAACAACCAGACGACGGAACAGATTTTATCCAATTGCGCCGCCAGCAAAGAGTCGTTCGATGAGCAGGGTTGTGACGTCCTTGGCGTTGTCGTCAATCGCGTGGATGAAGAGGATATCGACGAGGTCAAGAAAGCATTGCTGGATTGGTTGTCGAAAGAAAAACTTGCTCTTTTCGGCATTATCCCAAAAAATAAAATTCTTGGAATGCCTCGCATCGGTGAAATCTCGGCGAAAATCGGCGCTCCCTGCATTTTCGGTCAAGAACATCTGGATAACCTTGTCGCGGAAACGGGTATCGCTGCCATGCACATCGGCAACGCTCTGAATTATTTGAAAGATGGTCAGCTTATCATCACTCCCGGCGACCGCGAAGACATCATCTTGGGGATGATGATTTCGCGTGTATCGGCTAACTATCCCAACATCTCTGGAATCATCATCACGGGTGGCCTTGAACCTGCCGATTCCGTAAAGAAACTCATCGGTGGATTATCCGGTTTTCAAATTCCGATTTTGGCCGCGAAAGGGAACACCTATGAGGTTGCCCTACAGGTGCGCGACATGCCGGTCAGTCTCTTCTCATCCGACAAACAGAAGCTGGATTTGGTGAATTTCCTCACCCGTAGATACTTCGATTGTGATCACTTGTTCGAAGCGATTCGAGTCGAAAAAACAAGAAAACTCACGCCGATTGTTTTCCTGCACGACATCATGGAGCAAGCGCAAGCCGCTCACAAGCGTATCGTGCTGCCCGAGGGAGATGAACCTCGCACGCTGAAAGCCGCCGAACGCATTCTTGAACATAACACCGCTGAACTGATTTTACTCGGCAATCCGGATGCTGTGCGCCATCAAGCTTCGCTTGTCGGGGCGGATATTTCAAAAGCCGAGATCGTGAATCCGGCTGAGTCCGAATATCTGACGGATTTTACCACGACCTACGCTGAGATGCGGAAACATAAGAATATAACGGAATCCATGGCGCGAGACACGATGGTCGATCCCATCTATTTCGGAACAATGATGGTTCACAAGGGTCTCGCCGACGGATTGGTTTCCGGAGCAGTACACACAACCGCTCACACGATTCGACCCGCGTTTCAAATCATTAAAACAACACCGGGGATTTCGATTGTCTCCTCTGTCTTCCTCATGTGTCTTCCGGATCGCGTGCTGGTCTATGGCGACTGTGCTGTGAATCCCGAACCAACAAGCGAAGAACTCGCGGATATCGCCATCTCCAGCGCCGAAACAACCGCAAGCCTCGGCATAGAACCCATCATCGCGATGCTGTCTTATTCAACCGGTGCATCTGCAGAAGGCCCGATGGTTTCCAAAGTCGCGGAAGCCACGAGAATTGCACAGGAGAAGCGGCCTGATTTGCTTATCGAAGGTCCGATGCAGTATGATGCCGCCATATCACCCGAGACCGCGAAAGCTAAAATGCCCGATTCCAAAGTCGCAGGACGTGCAACGATTTTCATCTTCCCGGATTTGGACGCAGGTAATACAGCCTACAAAGCTGTGCAGAGATCCGCCAAGGTCGTCGCGGTAGGACCGGTGCTTCAAGGACTGCGCAAACCTGTCAACGACCTGAGCCGCGGTTGTCTTATCGAGGACATCCTCTACACCATCGCCATCACGGCTCTGCAGGCACAGCAGAATGAAGCCGCTGCTTCCAAGCAAAAACATGCATCCAAAGAAGTAAGCACGGCATAAGCAACTAATTTCTATCACCAGGAGTTACTTATCGTTAGACTCTCTTCTATATAAGGAGGAATCCTTATGGAAACGACGACCTCCGTAAAATCCACCTCGACGACGAGAGAATTCTGGACTCCCAGACGGTTATTTGAGGAAATCCCATGTTTGTTGGATATTCTGAAATCTGATCGCTCTGATGATGATGCCCGGCAGGAGCTCCTGAATCGAATTCAGGTCATTCAGCTCGAGCATGAGTTTCCGGAATTTTTCTATTCGGATTTAGAAGAGATAACTGTGCGGGATTGTGCCCGCTCCCTTCGCGCCATCTTGAAACCTCGCAATGAACAGCGGACAAGTTTTCCTCTGTTGCACGCCTTGCGGGATATTGCCAACGAGAAACGGCGCTCCGATTTATCTCCGGCTTTTATCGCGGACATCACGCATCTCTTTCGCGGTCTGCTTCGAAATACAGACCTCTATGAACATACCATTCCCGCCAGCAGCGCCGAAGGACGAGAAGCGGCTATCTTGCGTTCGGAGCAGCTCGATGATACCTGGAATAACGCTACGACCTTTATGTCCAGATATAAGCATGGATTGATGCCGGATGTTATCGAGCAGCGTAAACAAAACCGCGACCGGATACTGAAGGCGTTTTCCGCGACACACAAGGATTGGAATTCATGGCGATGGCAATTCCGTCATATCGCCCGAACGGCGGAACAGTTAGAGGTGATGACCTCTTTATCCACCGAAGAGCGTGATCGCATTCAGTTCGCAAGCGCGCACAAGATTCCGTTTGGAGTCACTCCTTTCTACGCTTCTCTGATGGATACCAATCCCAATTCCACGGCGGATCGCGCGGTTCGCGCTCAGGTCATCCCCCCGGCGCACTATTTGAAAGAAATGGCCGCTCACCGCCACAATCGGGAGCAAGCTTTCGATTTCATGCTGGAGCGAGAGACCTCTCCGATTGATTTAATTACGCGCCGTTATCCGGCGATTGTTATTCTCAAACCCTACAACACTTGCCCGCAGATTTGTGTCTATTGCCAGCGAAATTGGGAAATCGAAGAGTGCATGGCTCCCAAAGCGATGGCGGATAAGAATATCCTGAATCGCGCGATTGATTGGATTCGAGAGCACAAAGCGATTTGCGAAGTGCTCGTGACCGGTGGTGATACTCTCGCGATGTCCGATAAGCGAGTTCTGGATATTGTAGAGACTCTGGCGGAGATTGACCATATCGAACGCATTCGCATCGGAACCCGCGTGCCCGTCACCGCTCCCATGCGGATTACGCACGAGCTGGCTAAAAATCTGTCGCGCTTTCGTATTCCCGGACGAAGGGAAATTTGTGTCGTCACGCATGTCGAACATCCCTATGAAATCAATCCGGATATGGCGAAAGCCGTTGATTTGCTCAGGCGAGCAGGCATTTCTGTTTATAACCAGCAGGTGTACACCTTTTATGTTTCCCGGCGTTTTGAAACAGCGCTGCTTCGACAATTACTGCGCCGCTGTCAAATCGATCCTTATTACACCTTCTCGACGAAAGGTAAAGAAGAAACATCCGACTATCGTGTACCCTTAGCGCGCATCCTGCAGGAGCAAAAAGAAGAAGCGCGTTTGTTGCCGGGACTTTCCCGAACGGATGAAGCGGTTTACAATGTGCCCGGTCTCGGAAAGAATTATATCCGAGCGTGGCAACACCATGACTTAATCGGTATCCTTCCTGACGGAAGTCGCTATTATGAATTTCATCCGTGGGAAGAGAAAGTCCTCACGCAAAAATCGTATCTTACGACAGACATTCCTATTTTGGACTATCTGGAACGACTTCGAGACATCGGAGAAGATCCGGCGAAGTACGAAAGTATCTGGTACTACTATTAGAGCATATCTCATGAATTTCCAACCGAGAGCGCCGAAACAAAAGACGCTTTCCGTTGCAACTGGAGGAACCGTGATGCAGCGCGCTATTGGTCTTTGCTTTGCCCTGCTGTGCTTGACGATTGTCGGACAGGCGAAGTACCTTGATAAGAACATCCAATACGTACAGAATCGATTCATCGTAAAACTTCAGCCGGGTAACGGCAGTCTTGAACCGGTTGCCGAAGGGGATTTTATCCGAGTAGCGGACAACGAGCTGACTCTGCTGAATCAAAAATGGAACGTAACACAGGTCGAACGTCTTTTTCGAGGATCTCCATCCATCAATGCTCCGGAAACTGATTTGCCGGGGTACTGGCGTTTCTGGCTTTCGGAAAAAGTTGATTTAGAAGCTTTGCTGTCGGACTACGATGCCGTTCCTATTGTTGAGCATGTTGAACCTGTCGCGATGCATGAGATCTATTACACACCAAACGATCCCTCCTGGCCGAATCAATGGCACGTTTACGATACTCCTCAGGACCATGACATTGACGCTGTGCAGGCTTGGAATGTCGAACGAGGTGACAGCCTTGCGATTTTAGGCATTACAGATACGGGCGTTCAGTATTCTCATCCCGATTTGAGCGCACAAATATGGAAAAATTGGCCGGAAGTCAACGGCATATCCGGTTATGATGATGACGGCAATGGTTATGTTGACGATTCCATCGGCTGGGACTTTGTCACGGGACTCAGCGATGTCTATCCCGGAGAAGATGGAGATATTCAAGACAACGATCCCAAGGATTTCAACGGCCACGGAACTCATTGTTCCGGTATTGCCGCGGCAACAACGAACAATGGGATTGGCGTTTGCGGAGTTGCGGGGGGAGGAGGCGAATTTCCCGGAGCACGCATCCTCCCGGCACGTGTTGGCTGGACAGCGGCAGACGGAAACGGATTTGTCAATATGGACTTCTGCGCACAGGGCATCGATTATGCTCGCCAGATAGGCGTTTGCGCTATCAATTGTTCGTGGGGCTCCAGCAATAACGGCGGCATTTCGGCGGCGGTTGATGCCGCTATTGCCGACGGCGTCGTTTTTTGTGTCGCTGCCGGTAATGGAAACTCGCAGACACAATCCTATCTGGCATCACGGAATGACTGCATTGATGTTGCCGCGACAGATTCGGATGATATTCGAGCATCCTTTTCAAACTACGGCAACTGGGTAGATGTAGCCGCACCGGGAGTCAATATTTATGCGACTTTCTCGTTCCAATACGAGAATGGCTATTATTATCTCAGTGGTACATCAATGGCGACGCCGTGTGTCACAGGCGAAGTCGGGATTTTAAAATCCAAGTATCCCGAATGGAGCAATGTTGAAATTACAGATGCGATTCTCAATAACGTGGACAACATCGATAATGAGAATCCTGACTATATCGGGCTGCTCGGTTCCGGGCGAATCAATGTAAATCTGGCTTTGTTTTCGCAGGCGAATGTCTCTCTTGTCGAACCTAACGGCGGAGAAAATTGGACATTGGGTACTGCAAAAACGATACGGTGGACCTCCGAAAATTATACCGGGAATATCAATCTTTCCATCAATCGCAGTTACCCTTACGCTTTTTGGGAAAACGTCGCAACCAATATTCCGAATACTGGTGAGTATATCTGGACGGTTACCGTACCGACGACAATCCGCGCTCGCATGCGAATCATCGCCGCGGGCAATCCCACGATGGGAGATACATCGGACGCGAACTTCACGATTTCTCCTCCGAATATCATAGTGATGTATCCTAACGGCGGCGAAAGTTGGTGTGCCGGGCAAACCGAAACGATTTTATGGGATGATGCCGGTTCCGGAGGAACGGTCACGATTTCGTTGAAGCGTAACTATCCCGCTGGCGCTTGGGAAACTCTTTTTAATCACACGGCCAATGACGGCAGTGAAATATGGGAAGTCAGCGGCGCTGCAAGTTCGTCCGCGCGGCTGCAAGTCATCAGCGACAACACTCCCACATTAGGCGATACGTCGGATGCAAATTTCACCATCATCAGCCCTTGTATTGAAGTCACATCCCCTATAGGAAATGAAATCTGGACGATTGGCGACAATCACACGATTACTTGGACCTCAGGTGGTGTTTCCGGTAATATCGAAATTGCTATCAACCGCAATTACCCCACAGGAGACTGGGAAGTACTTTTTGCAAATGCAGCAAACGATGAAGAAGAATATTGGATTGTGACCGGACCTTCATCATCCCATTGTCGCGTACGCGTTAAAAGCGTCAACGACCCGAATGTGTTCAGTATCTCTGCTGAAGATTTCTGGATTAGCAGTCCCAATGAAGCACCGCAGATTTTCCATGATCCCCTGCATGATATCTGGGAATTGCCCGCGCTTATTACAGCCGTAATTACGGACGAACCTTTACCGCAGCCTCCCGTAATCCAGCTTTATTACCGATTGGAGAACGCGCCCCATTACAATCACACTGTTCTGCAAGCGACCGCATATCCGAATGAATACGCCGCTCTTTTGGAAACAATTAACGAAGGACGTTATGATTATTACATCCGCGCTGTTGATGCGCTCGGAGCCGCCGACAGCACGGACATTTTCTCATTCGATGTCGGTTCGTCATGTTTTGAGGAAATGGTTTACGATGACGGTGAGGGCGAATCCTTCGACTGGATGGAAGATACTCGCTTCCGATGGGCAGTGAAATTCAGCCCGGAAGTTTTTCCATTCGCGTTGTGCGCGGCGCAATTCGCGGTTGCATACTCGCAACCGAACATGAATCACGAATCCGTATTCATCGAAGTCTTTCAAGATGATAGTGGATTGCCCGGTGAATTGCTCTACAGCGACATCACCGGCTCCGTCGGCAACGTTATCGGCGGCTTGCCCGAGGGCGTTCCACTCTGGGCGGAAGTTGTCCTGCGAGAGAACGATATTCCTCTTATCTTTGAAAACGATTTTTTCATCGCCGTCAGCAATCCTGATTCGAGCGGTTATGAGGCTTTCGCACGCGATACAACGGGAGATAACAGCAATCGCAGTTTCTTCTATAATCCCGGTGACGGTCAATGGTACAATGAAAATACCCTACATACGGGCAATCGTATGATTCGTGCAAGCGGTTTCACGTTTCAACCTCCGGATGCTTTCGCGCTGCTTTCTCCCGCAAGCGCTGAAACCGTTCAGACACTTGCCCCGACTCTCGACTGGGAAGATGCTGTCTCGCTGAATCCTTATGATGCGATTCACTATGTACTATATTGGAGTCAGAATTCCGATTTCGTTGATATGGATTCGGTCGTCACTGACAGCAGCTTTTATAGCTTCACCGGAGGCGAATTTCCAGACGATGTCACTATTTATTGGAAAGTGCGCGCGGTCAATTACGCGGGGCTTTCACGTTGGGGCGACCCCGAAACCGGCTGGAATTTCGCAGTTTTCTATCCAGAGTCCCCGAATCCGTTTCATCTGCTTTCACCGGCAGACAGCACCATGTTTTGGCAACCAAATGTTGAGCTGCAATGGGGAACAGCGACGGACCCTGATCCGGGAGATTCTGTTACCTTCTATCGAGTATTTTTAGCTGAGGATATAAACTTCAATGAAGTCGACAGTTTTGATGTCACTGAAACGATGCTTAGCTTGACGAATCTCATGTGGTGGGAGTACTGGTGGAAAGTCCGCGCTTATGACACTAGTGGTCTGTGGAGAGAGTCTAACGAGATTTGGTATTTCTGGATTTCTCTTGGGACGAATCCTGGTGAACCGAGTGGCATACCCAAGGAATTCTCTCTTGAACAAAACTATCCGAATCCGTTTAATCCTTTTACAACCATTCGAATTGCGCTACCTGAGAGGTCGCACGCCACCATCGAGATTTTCGACATTCTGGGACGGCGCGTTGCCGTGCTTGCGAATCGCGAATTTCAACCGGGATACCATCTCCTGCAATGGAAATGTGAATCCTGTGCCGCCGGTATCTATTTCGTTCAAATGCGTGCTGGAGACTTCGTCCAGACACGGAAAATGCTTCTTGTGCGATAGCAATTCAACCAATAAAATTAAAAGCCGCGCAAAAACAGCGCGGCTTTTTTATATCATACCACCTCTCCCACCGTATGGAGAGAGACTTGAAAATTTCCTTATTCATACCATGTGACAACCAACGGTTCTTCTGATCCCTCCTGTTGAACCATCCCCAAAGCTTGCGCTATCGCTTCCCGGCTGAAACGAATTGTTCCATCGCCTTCCCACCTGCTCGTAGTTTGAGATAATTGAAATATTCCGCCAATAATTTGATTTTCAATTTGACTGATTCTATCTGCGATGATGATTCCTGTGAAACTCCCCCGCCATAAATTCTCCACACGTGCGTTGCCCTGAGGATTATGCACAACCAAGATTCCCGCACTTGCTCCAAAGTCAATGTTATCCCATCTCCCTCCGGGCGGAAGTTCGACATACGTTAGAGATGTTAATGGGTAAATTAAATCGGCAGGATTCGTGACATACTGACTTCCGTCAACACCGCTCTGAGCAATTTCCTTCAATCGCCCTTCCGGAAAACCCGTCTCTTCGCCGCCGAATATTTTATCGGGTGTATCCGGAAATCCGCCCTCCCATGTGACCCACTCTTCCACTAAGAATTGAGGATAAGATATTTGAGGAGAATAATCTGTGCCATCATACGTTCCCCCGATTGTTGAGAACTGTTGTCTTTGAAATTTCTTCGTCGTGCTAACAGCAAGTGTTCCGGTTTGGGGGATGAATGTAGCGTCTAAGCCATGATTTCGACCGTCTATGACCAGCGATCCTCGAGTATCGAGATTACAGCAAGCGACGACAGCGGCTCGCATATCGAAAGACAAACTGCCCTGCTGGGAATTGACAATCGCTTCAACGACAACCGTGTCTTTTCCCGGTACATATCCCTTTGCAATGATTTTAATGCGATTTGCGGTGAGAGCGAACGTATCTAAGGATACAAGCGTCGAAAAAAACGATACATTCGACACTTCCTGCAATTGTTCACCGCGGACTAATGCACCGATGGCCATATT
>CAZADO010000262.1:0-7519 GCA_964483885.1 uncultured Alphaproteobacteria bacterium
CGCTCCGATGCGGCCATTCCAAGCTCATTTGCTGATGCGGAAGTTTTGCCTGTACAAGCCTTTCGAGTGCAAATCGGCACTCAAGACCTGAGCGGCGATTTCTGGCAGGATAGGCGTTCAAACCTTTCGATTGGCTTCGGGTTGGGGCGGCAAGTGGAACTGTTAGTGGCCAATGGACACCGCCAACTTGAAGGTTATGAAGCCTTTAAGCGAGGACTTGGCGATGTCCGGCTTGGACTGAAATTATGTGCGCTACACCCGCAAGGAAACGAAGGCATACGTCTCAGCTTGTTGGGACTTTGCAGTATTCCTTCCGGCTACAGGGAACAATTGACGTACTATAACAGCGAAACCGGGCAAGAAGAAGCGATGCCCGATTTCAGTCTCGGACAGAACGCGGGAGAAGCGCGGATTCTGCTGGACTGGATGCCGAGTTCCGGCGCGACGCTGACCGGGAATCTCGGATATTTCTCCAGCTCTGACCGCTTGATGCAGGCCATGAGATGGGGAATCGGCGCTCGATTGGAATTGGGTTTTCAGCGGCTTTTTTCGGAATTTTCCTATCAAAATTCAACATCACGAACCGTATCGACGCTGCTTTCGGATGACGGCGCTGAAGCTATGCTCGGATTCAGAGTCGGCTGGGGATTCAGCCTGCTTTCCGGCATTCGAGCGGACATGAACGACGAAACACTCTGGGGGGCGGCTTTTGCGCTGCGTTTCGATGGGCGTATCCCGCTGCCGCAAAAGAGCCGTGTTAAGAGCTCCCTGATGATGCGTCAGGGTTTGGTTCTCGTCGCACAGCCGCAGTCCACAGAAACTTTAATGGAAGCGGATGAACTCTGGTTCCATATTCAAGAAGGCCTCAATCAGAGTTTTGAAACTGCGAAACCTGTTCATTTATCAGACTTGCCCAGCGATTTTTCAGCGAGTGGAAATAATACACCGTTTTGGCATCGCATCAGCGACGTGCAGCATGATTATCCGGAAGCCCGCTGGCTGTTGCTGACGCAACTCGAACGCGAAGAAATCACCGCACAAGAGCATGTCGCTGTACCATTGCTTGCGACGATTCCAAGCTGGGAAGCCAATTGTCGCTTGAAAGTACGTCTGATTGACTTGCAATTACTCAGCCTGATTTCAGAAAGAACCATTGAAGGCAACGCTATCTGGAAACGACCGGTGCGTCTCTTCGGCGCATCCGCGGACGATGCCGAACAAGTGCTTACGTTCGATGATCGGCGTCATCTGACGCTTCAAGCGTATGCCGATGCGGAAATCAAGCTGCGGAAAAGTCTGTACGAGGAGCCATAATAAATCATGAAGCGATTTGCTTTATTCTTTATCGCCGCATTACTGTTCGTCATCATTGGCTGCACAAGCCCCACAGATGAGGAAAGCGATAGTGTTCCAACAGGTGTGACGCTCTCGCTGAATGCTGTCCCGATGACGTTAGCTGCCAACGGTCGGAGTGAAGCGATTATCTTCTGTGAAGTGCAGCGCAACGGCGATTGGATTGCTGATTCAACACAGGTGCTTCTCTTCCAAACACTGGGAAGGCTGAAATGCGGAACAGCGCTGACATCTCAAGGTGTGGCGCTCGATACACTGGTGTCGGACACCTTAAGCGGCATCTGTCAAGTCATCGCTTATGTCGAAGGTCAGCGAGATACCGTCGAAATTATTTTCATTGCTCCTTAAATAGATTCTTTTTGGTACGAGACGATTTGAAACATACACGGAGTCGATATTGACACTCGCACGAATCTTACGAATCACCTTTGGTTGTTGTTTGCTTGTCGCGGGATGCGGAGGACAAAACAGCAGCGGCCCCAGCGGGCCTGATGATGGTGATGCGCTGCAATACCTCTATTGTCAGGTAGTTCAGGTTGAAAGTGAAATGCACGCTCAGTGGGCGGCCAACCGTCCCACCGAAGGCACAATTGAATGGGGACGCCAGGGACTCGAGGAGAATCTGACCGTGCCGATTCTCGCTGATAGCCATGATATTCGCATTCCCAGCATTGCATTCAACACGGATTACGTTTTCCGTATCACGGCTCGAGACAGCGCAGGAACGTCGATTGCTCAATCCGGCATCTTTACGACACCGGCAAAAGCAACGGAAGCGCCGATAATTTTCAATCTTGCCCTGTCGCAAATCAATCACGAGAGCGCTCTGGCTACGTGGGAAACCGATGAACCCGCATCGACAATTCTGTTCTACGGCATGGCGAGTCCAAACGACAGCCTCACCAACACAGCGATGACGACGCTGCACGAAGCGCGGCTTCAATCACTGCTGCCGTCAACCTCTTACTGGATAAGACCTGAAGCGGTTGATGTGGAGGGATATCGCGGCGTCGGTCGCGATACATCCTTCACGACAGCTTTGCAGCTCGTGTTGTGGACACCGGATACATCCATTACTCTCGGAGACACGATTCTGTTGCCCATCTGGCTCTCGAATGCGCAGGATATTGCCGCGCTTCAATTTATGCTGGATTTTGGAACGGCTCACGTGCAGATTCTCGAACTATACGAAGGCCCTTTTTATTCAACCCGAGATGGTTTCGCTTTCCTGCGAAATGTGGATGCGGTTCATGGCCGCGCGCAGGCTCATATATCTTGGGAAATTGAAGTTGTCGGCGATGAGCGTGTGGGCACCAACGCGGACGGCAGCGGCATTACGGCACTACTGCAAATCCGAGGTCTGGAACCCGGAATCGATGAACCCGCCTTCAGCGTGGGTTCCTCGATGGGACTCGATATGATGGGGACAGCGCTTTCGTGCAGTCTCCGTGCTGGAATAGTGGAAATTCTCCCGGAATAAGATAGACAACATTGAAAAAACAAATATAGAGGAAACCATGAAACTGGTGAAACGGTATTCACAATGGCGTACACTTCTAATCCTGAGCGTTCTGATTCCGCTCAGTGCGCTGGGAAGTGCGACGTACCGGTCCATTATCGAATGGAATGGACCTTATTTTCACGTACGGCATGGTTTGGTGCCGGACAGCAGCGCTTATTTTGATTTCCTGACGAACAATCCGCTGCCGCTCTACAGCGTTCCTTTCAGTTCCCCGACAGCCGTCGAGACCTACGGAACGGCAACGAGTCTAACCGCGTTCGTCGTGGATCACGATCAACGGCGGGTGCAAACCTTTCTCGCTAATGCCTCTTGGGCAGTAGAAGAGCTGTCCTATTCAGCTACGCCTGTTCAGGGAACATTCGGAGTGCGGTACATTAAATTCACTCATGGCGGCATCTTGAGGAAATCAGAACGCATTTCCCTCAACGGCCGCTTTTTGAAGCAGGTTGAAGATTTGTCGAGCTATACGTCGAGCGACTCCGTCTATACGATTGTGTACGACGGTGTACCTAACACAGGAGGTGTCGCGACAATGCCTTCCGGTTGGGCTCTTTCAGGCTCGGATATTGTCCTCGTCGAATACGCCTACAGCACGGTAGTCGCCTCGCCCGGAGTCGGGGATATTGACTACATCTTGTATCAAACGACACCGACAGACATTCCGCTGCAGCTCAACGAAGCAACCTCTACGACGGATCCTATTCTCACCGATTTGACGTCACTGACGGTCAATCCGTCTGTCCGACCCGGCAAGGTCGTAGATTTGTATCTGGTCAACGGAGCGGGTGACGGCACCGGAGCTCTGGCATCGTATGATCTTTCGGCGATTGCTTCCGGCGGCGTTTTCAACCATGTGGACACCTACCCAGGCGTTCTTTCTCAGCCCTACGACATCGAAATGGTAGATAGGGGAATCAATATCGACGCTTCCGTCGCCGAAGGAGTAGCGACCGGTGTCAATAATTCGACGCTAACCGAGAGCATCACCAATCAGAATACGTTTCTGGCGCACAACTATCTTATCACATTCATCTTTGATACATCGACAACGATGAATCAGGGCGCGGCGCCGCAAAACGAAGAAACCGATCTCTATTTCGATCCCACAACAGGACGTGTTCATATGGTCTTTTGCCGTGACAACGCCACTTATGGCACGTCATACAGCTATAGCGACAACTACGGTCAGACATGGTCCACTCCTGTGTGCATTTCTCCGGCTACGCTGACGGCAGCCCATGACAACCCGGTTATCGCTGTCGCTTCCAATGGAGTCATTCATGTCATCTATGAAGCCGTAAACGGGTCGGGTGATCGTCATATCTATCATACCTATTCGGAAGAAGGTGTCACATGGCTGGGCACAACCAACCTGACGTCATCTATCACGCCGGCGACAGTGACCGAGAATCGTTACCCTGATTTGGTGATTGATCCCACTGACCAAGCACATGTTGTCTGGTCGGGGGATGATGACCTTTACTATTCGATGTTCACGGTTTCATGGTCTGCACCCAGTCTGGTTGCTACAGGCGCAGGTGGCGGCTTTGCGGCTCCGAACGTTATTGTGGACCAGAGCGGCCGACTCTATGTGGCATACAACTCGGACGCAGCGGCCGCTCCCTACGACATTTCATACATCATTTATAATGGCGCCCAATGGGGAAGCTATAACGGCGGCGGTTGGATGCCAAATGTTCCCGACCCGGTCACCGTCAATGCAGGCTTTGCCAACGACGGTGGAGGACGAGGAGAAACTTTCCCCTTCCCACAAATCGCCGCGACCGGAGACAGCATTTGGATTCTCTGGGCTGGCTCAGGCACTGAGACATTCGGCGCAGGAAACAGCCAACTCTACTTTAACCGCATTGCCTCTCTTGGCGGTGATTTCACGCCCGGCGCTACAGCGATTACCACCGGAGATGTGGTTTCCCCGACACGGTTTACAGCCTGCTCGGATGCCGAGAGCAACCTGCATGTCCTCTATGGATTTGCTTCGACTGTGGACAGGGAAGGTGTGCGTTACGCCGTCTGGGATTATGCGACTGACACATGGGATGCCGCCGGAACCACCGGAAGAGAAATCTTTGCGGAAGGAGCCGCGGCGACCGCGTATGCTCTGCAGCCGCGCATCATCTGCCCGACCATCAACAACCGCGCAGTACCCTTTATGTCGTGTGGAAAAGCATGGACGACAATTGATGCTGGAGTACCGCGAGCGGTGTTTAAAATCATCGACGGTATCTTGAAAATCACGGATCAGACAACGCTCTCGGAAATCAATCAATGGGCGCCTTGGACACACGGCGAGGCGGATACGCGCACGATTCCGGGTCTTTCCTTTACCATCAGCCAACCGGATATCGATCAAAGCACCGTCGATGATGTGGACGCTACCAACTTCAACGTCGGAGATACTTATGTGCTGACAAGTACCGCCGGAGAGAAAAACGATATTCTTTTCCTGACGGATCGTTCCGCTCATCGCTTTAAAGTCATCCGCGCCTACGAGAATATCGATAATTGTTTCGCGGGAGACGAACGCTGGGATGTCCCGGGACAATCCGATGGAACTCCATCCCAAACCTATAAATTGGGCACTGTCGGTGGCGAAGACTCGTATGTTGTTTACGCCGGACCCGATACGGCGCGCTGGACAATCGTGGATAATCTGCTTATCACCGCGCCGAATGCGCACGTCTGTGAAGTGGATCGTTTTACCCGCGAAGTGCGCTTCGGCGACGGCGTTCATGGCGCGATTCCGACCAGCGGCAACTTTATCCGTGTCAAATATGACGAATCGGTAGATGAAATCGATTATGGAGTGCAGGGCACCGGGCTCGGGCAGCTAAACCTGCCGAAAGGAATCGCCGCACAATATAATTCATCTCAAGGACAATATGACGTCTATGTTGTCGATGCCGGGAACCACCGCCTTCAGAAATACGCCTACAAACCGGATCCCGGTATCCAACCATACAGTTGGACCTGGCCGGTGGTTGAATGGAATACAGCGAACGGCGCCAGTGATGTGCTGCTGAGTCCCCACGACATTGAACTCATCATGCTTAACGATGATGTCTATCTGGTCGTTTCCGACGCCGGAAATACAAGACTGGTGATTTACCGAGATGATGCCGCTTCCGGTTCGGGCGGGAATAGTCCGCCCACATTCGTCGCCACCGTTGGCAATAGCGGAAATCTGCTAAATCAATTTGCGGATCCGCAAGGTCTGGCTGTCGCTGTGGAAGACAGCGGTCTTATTATTTTCGCCGCCGACGCAGACCGTGATGTGGTTTCGAAAATCCTCTCTCGCGACTGGCTGGTTAGGGAAGACTCCGATACCACCAGCAGCGGTGGAGATGATCTTCAAGTGACGCAGCTCTCTTTTGTCGATGCACTCGACAATGACAACACCTTGCTCCTTCAGCCCGGAGCGGAACGAATTATTCAATTCACCATCAACCGTCCCGATTCGGTAACAGCGGTTAAAGCGCGAGGCAGCTTCAGCAGTGAGATGATTGAAATTCTCTCCGTTACGGAAGGGAATATCTGGAGTGGCGAGAATTTTACGAATCGTATTTTCCTCTACGACGTGAACAATGACGATGGAACATTCGAAATCGACGCGTCTATGATTGGCGACACGGACGGCCTCGTCAGCTCCGGTTCGCGCGTGGTCGCGAACATCACTGTCCGGGCTCGAGCAACAATGATTGACTTGAATAACCGGCAAGCTACCGGGAACCTCACTCTCAGTACCGCCGGTTCGGAAATTCGCCGACATGACAACTCGAGAACCACAGACTACATCGCCCAGAATCTCTCGCTCCGAGGAGGCTTTCTGGCTGATATTGCATCGTCCACTGAGGATCCAGGCACACCTCCGTCTATGGTTCCCAATCCTGACGGCATGATTGAATTTGCGGATGTCAACGTCTTTACACAGGGTTGGAACGGCGACGGCATCACATTCGATCCGATTTCCGACATCGGCCCCTATTTAGGTACAACGCTGCCGAATCTTATCGCCGCGCCGGATCGTCAATTAGACGCCTATGATTTGCTGTCCCTGACAACCATGTATAATTGGTATCACAGCAATTTCGCGCTCTCACCCCCACCACCGCCCGGCAAAGGCGGCGGCGCGTCATCGCTGGATACAAGACCTTTGAAAGTTGTGGGACGTTACGACACGGACGGTTGGCTCATCGAAATTCAGGCTCGACAAATTCAGCTCCTGACATCCGCTCACTTTGTCTTGACAGTCGAAGATCCGGGAGCCGTCGTCGTGAGTGCGTCCGCGGGAGACTTTCTGGCAGATAATGCGAATCTTATCTTCCTGCGAGCTGTGGAAGAAGAAACCGTCGATATCTGTATGGGCAGACTGAATCCTCAATCGCCCGGTCGCAGCGGCAGTGGTGCTGTGGCTTATGTGAAGGTCGCGTTACCCGAAAATGTGACGCCTTCTATCTCGCTCTTCTACGAACTGCGCGATGCCGTAGGCGGGCTCATCGGAACATCGTACATTGCATCCTTTGGCGTGGATCCCTTGCCGGAGAAGTTCTCGTTCGCACCGCCTTATCCGAATCCGTTCAATTCGTCAACGATGTTTACGTTTGAGCCCCCCCGCGAGATGAACGT
>CAZADO010000263.1:0-2658 GCA_964483885.1 uncultured Alphaproteobacteria bacterium
TACGTTCGGAAGAAGAACGTATCATTCGCCCATGTGCCAGGGGTATTCAAATCCGAAGCGTGAATAGTCCAATAGTAGGTTTGGTCATCGTCAAGTTCTTCAAGGGTATGGAACGTTTGGTGCAAACCGGAAGCCACAACCTCCGCATGCGTAAGATTCGCATGTGTAGCCAGCAAGACTTCATACGAGACGGTATCATTCTGATCCGGATCGTACGCCGTGTACCAGACCAGTGTGGTGTCCAATGTCCAGCATGTAGCTCCACTTAAGGGAGCAGCAAGCCCAAAAGCGGAAGGGGGATGGAATCGTTGGTCATAGAACAGCGCTCCGATATCGGCAATCGTATTATCGGGATTATGAGGTAAATTCGGATCACCGGCGTCAATACAATGCGAGCCGGTACGCAGACGATAATCCCTTTCCGAAGCATTCGCGAACAACGGATTGAGAAAGATGTTCTTGTAGATATCGCATGAATCACCGTTCGCATTTTGAAGAGCGAGTGCTCCGATATTCGCCGGTCCTTCGGAAGGATCATCTTCTTCAAAGGTGATGTTGCCTGCGCTGTTGCCAAAAAAATCACAGAAAGCAAACTGGCTTCCGGCACTGTTGACAAAATGAACGCCGCTTCCTTCCGAAAATGAAACTATAGTGCTGTTAAACGCCGGCGAAGAATTCTCGCAGTAAATCCCGCCGCCGATGGATGCAGTATTGCCGCTGATAGTACAATTGACAAAACCGAGTGCTGTCTGAACGCGACATAAAACTCCGCCGCCATATTCCATAGCAATGTTGTTGTTGAGAATGCAGTTCACCAGAATCGGCGCACCGCCCCATGCCGCGATTCCGCCTCCGTGAAGATGTGCCAGATTGCCGGTGATGGTGCATTCCTCAAGTAAGGGAGCCGGACCGCAATAGACTCCCGAGCCCACGTCAGCAGCATTGCCGCTGATAATGCAGCGAGTGAAGTGGGACGAATCTATAGAAACACCGCCGGAGTAGTTCTTTGTAATCTGGCAATCGGTGAATTGTGATCTGGCAACGTCACGGATTCCGCGTATGTAATTTTTTGTAAACAGGCAGGAAGTAAAAGCGCACGATGACCCGGTACCGCAACGAACACCATTGCCGGAGTTGCCTCGGAAGGTGCAATTCGTAAACGTCGCGGACGAAAATCGGCATTCAGCGCCGTTGCCATCGTTATATCGGAATTTGCAATGTTCAAAATTGGGAGAAGCCGTGTCGCAATACGCGCCGCCTCCACCTGTTTGCGGAGGACTGGACGCCAGTCCGTTCTCGATAATGCAATAGGCAAGGGAACTGCCGGAACTTCCATCATTTTCAAACTGCAAACCAAACCATCGATCAGGATTGTACATAGTATCGGTGGTGAAGACGATAGAGTCACCTTCAATACCCTGAGCTGTCAGAGTGCCGTAGATTAAAAATGGGTAGGGGTCGTCGAAATAGAATCGTGTCCCGGGAACAAGCGTTAGACTGCTGCCCAATTCGACAGAAATCGTATCAACGATATGATACGTTCCCGGCCCCAGCGTACCTGTTAAAGCGCCGGAAAGCGGGGAAGTCTCGATCAGAAGTGTCTGCGTTGGCAGAACCGTCGGAATGATGAAGGTTATGTTTTCGAACATCACAGGAACATAACCGTCATGACTGTACTCGACATCATAGGTACCGTAGATGAGTTCTATGGAGAAGTCGCCGTCTTCATCCGTAAAGACGGAATCTGTCTCAGCCCACGGGCTGATAGCTGTGAACAGCACTCTCGTTTGGTCATGAACGGTAGCATGTTCAAGGTTGCAAGTGCCGAGAACCAGAACGGCGAAACTTGCCTGAGTCAAGCAAAGTATGAGTAAACCAGTGATTGGCCACTTCATGGTTACCCTCTTATCTTTCGTGTAATTCGGTGATTTATGAAACAAATGTGAAGTGTGCGGTTTTGGTATTGTGAAAGAAATGAACAGTAATTACCTAATATACAAAGACATACGCATGTCAGGTGAAAGTGTTTATATCAAAGAGGCACTAATCCTCGTATCGAAGCGCAGCCGCGCCCAAAACTCCAGCCATATATCCAAGACCCGCGGGTAAAATTTCCACGCCTTCTCTGGCGGTTTTCATCGTATGACGAGTGATTTCCTCTTGCAGCACCTCGAAGAAATACGGCGCGTTCACAACGGTTCCGCCGCCGATGATAATCGCCTCGGGATTGAAGCAGTGAATCAGGGTGGCACATCCCAGAGCCAGATAATGAGCCAGATAACGATGAACTTCCCGCGCCTTTTCGTTTCCTTCTGCAACTAATTCAGCCATGCGCATGGGATTGGGCAATTCTCCCGTTGGAAACAGCCGTGTCGCTTCTTTGTCGAAAGCCGCGCGTCCGGTGTAGGCTTCCAAATGCCCCGGCAGTCCGCAATTGCAAAGTGGCCCGTTTTCGTTGATAAGAATATGTCCTAATTCCCCGGCGGTGCCGCGAAAGCCGCGAAAAACCTTTTCATCGATAAGGATAACTCCACCAACACCCGTCCCTACAGCCAGTCCCAGCAAACACTGCTTTCCTTTACCTGCACCCCAGAGAGCTTCCGCCAATCCGAACGCATTGACATCGTTATCGAGCGTTACCGGCAGTTCAAGTGTTTC
>CAZADO010000264.1:0-6211 GCA_964483885.1 uncultured Alphaproteobacteria bacterium
TGAGAATGTTACGCTTTTCTTGCATTCTTCTCCTTTCGTACGGCTCGACACCTGTTTCGCCCGTGACGCTTAACCCAATAGAGAGCCTGATCCGCTTGTTCAATCATCTCCTCGGGACCTCGCACCAGAGCATTATCACAAATCCCCGCTGATATCGTTATCTTCTTGGATGTTAAACGATGTTCGCCCTCAAAGGTTTCCGCCTCGACCGAGCGCCGGATTTTCTCGGCGACGATAAGTCCTCTGCGCGTATCCACTTCCGGGAGAATTAGGGCGAATTCCTCTCCTCCGTAGCGTGCAACAAAATCAATATCGCGCACGGTGCGCTTAATCACAGACGCCAACGTTACCAGTGCCTGATCTCCGGCGAGATGACCGTTCGTATCATTATACTGCTTAAAATCATCGACGTCCACCATAATCAGTGCCAGTGAATTATGGTAGCGTTTTGCTCGCTGGTATTCCTTGCGGAGCTGCTCATGAAAAAATCGATGATTGAATAAACCGGTCAATCCATCGACCGTTGCGAGTCTCTGCGTGCGCAAATACATACGACTGCGCACTAAAACATCCGCAATGGATGTCGAAAGAAATTTCAACAGCGAAATTTCTTTCTCCGTAATAGAGGGGTATTGATGGTAAAATATCTTCAGCCATCCCAATGTACGACTTTTCAGCGACATCGGCAACAAGATGCCGGATTTGAGTCCCATAATCCTTAAGAGGCGAGGATTCATCAAGCTCTGAGCTTTGGAGACATCATGAATAATAACAGGTTCTCCTTCGCGTACGGCCGAGGCAAGTTTCTCCGGTCGAAGGAGAACCGAGAGGAGTTGTCCGGTCCATTCCGTATCTCGCCATACCCAGCCGGGGCCGCGTCCAGGCCAGAAATCATCGGGATTGGGAATCTGTAGTTCCAAATAATCGAAACGGAGTATTTGCCGAAAACAGCGATTCAGCGCCAAAAAGAACGGTTCTCCTTCCAGTTCAATGGGCAACGTCCGAGCAAGACAATCGCGAATTCGAATGCGAACTTGCATCTCAAAGAACTGCTGCTGCCTTTTTTGAAGCACGTCTAAAACCTGCACGAACTTCAGGAGTGATAGTGCCTCCGGATTCCACAAATCCAGAAGTTCTTTCGTTCGCTCTCCCAGAGAGGTCTTCAATTTTCGAAAGAGCGGCTTCAGAATATTGGGATCATCACAGATAACAACACGAAAAAGCTCACGACTTTCCTGAAACAAGCAATTTTCTGAGGGGACTTTTTCTGCGAAAAGAACACTCGCCGCACCTTTCCGAATAACAATAGCTATCAGAAGATTCTGAAAGCGAAACGGACTTTGAATCGATCGGGCTTCCGTGAACTTTTTTTCGGGACGGAGAACAAACAGACGAGGCATTTTCGCTTGATGCATCGCAGGAGTCATCGCCCATACTGACGGAAAATCCAGTGGTGTATGCACCAGACAGACTCGATTCGCTTCCCCGTCATCTCCAGAATCCAGAAACAAACGGAGTAATTCCAGAAGTTCCTCACCGCCAAGCTGGGCTTCTTTGAAATGACCTACCAGTTCCGTTCCCAGCAGTTTATTCAGTGAAGATGCCGTCATCCGGTGTTATCTCCTTCGGTTCGCCCGTTCTCTCTGCGAACCAGTTTCTCAATTGTCGTGCGTTTTGAACCGCCCGACCCGCATGGCAATTGTTAAGCAGTAAATAGATTCGATTAACTTCTTCAGCAAACTTTAATGCCGCTTCTCCAAACGATTCTAATTCGCTCTCAGAATATAAATAATCATAGCGATCCCCTTTGCTCTGATCCCACCAAGCGTCCGCATTACGTCCGTGGAATCGTGCATAGAGAACATCGCGCGAAACCCGCATTCCAGAAACCATTAGTCCGGGAAGTTTCGGCTCATCGACGGAAATATAGTGTAAACCGGCTTCATGAAGAAAATTAAAAGCGTCATCATGCCACCAGCTTTCGTGCCGAAACTCGACATAAAGCGGAATGCCTTTGGTTAAATCGCGCACCTTCATCAGATAGTCGCGCGCACTCTGTGTCCAGTGGAAATTCTGCGGAAACTGAGCGACGAAACCTTTCAGCTTCTCTGATGCAATTAGCGGCTCCACACACTCAGACAGCGCTTTCATAGAGGATTCCGCATCTTCGCGTTTGTGCGTGACGTCTGCATGAGGCTTCACAAAGAACTCAAAGTCCGGGGGTGTTCGCTGCGCCAGAGATTCGAATGTTCGCGGCGGCGGTATGCGATAATAGGTCGAATTGATTTCCGCGACACGAAAATCACGAGCGTAGTAGCGAATCCAGTCGGTCTTCTTCAGCTTATAGGGATAATAGACTCCCACCCAATCATCAAAGCTCCACCCGCAAGTACCGACTTCAATTTTCATCGCTCAATCGACCGTTCGCAACAACGACCTTCCCGCCAATCACCATATCGGTCAGAAACGTATTGCCGAAATGATAACTGAGATAGTCGAGATGAGGAATGTCCCATAGCGTGATATTCGCTTCTTTCCCCACTTCCAGCGAGCCGATAGAGGCTTCGCGCTTCAACGCACGCGCCGCGTCGAACGTCACTGCCCAGAGAAGTTCGGCTGGAGTCATGTGACAATAAATCGATGCAATGGTCATCGCAAGCGGCAGAGATTCCGTCATGGACGAACCGGGATTCATATCAGTCGCAATCGCTACTCGCGCACCCCGGTCAATTAATTTCCTCGCGGGAGGATAGGGCAAATCCCCCAAGAAGAAAACGCAGGCGGGCAGAAGCACGCAAACAATCTTTTTCTCGATGAGCGCACTGATTTCTTTATCGTTCAAGTGCTCTAAATGGTCTGCCGATACTGCTGTAAGTTCCGCGGCCAATCGCGCACCGCCGGAATGACCGAACTGGTTCGCGTGCAGTTTGATATCGAAGCCGAGCTGTTTTGCTCGCAGCAGTATTTTACGACTTTCCTCTTCAGTAAAAACGCCTTCCTCGCAAAAAATGTCCACCGCTTGAGCCAAATGATTTCGAGCAATTTCCGGCAGCATCGTTTCGCAAACCTCGTCAATGAACGCTTCGCGGTCGTTCTTCCTCGATGCAGGAATCGAATGCACAAGATATGTCGGAATCAGTTCTATCGGGTGTTTCTTGTTCACTTCCGCGATAGCCTTAAGCTGTTTGCGCTCCTGTTCCCATTCGAGGCCGTAACCGGATTTGGCTTCGAGCGTCGTCGTACCGGACAAAAGGAAACGATTGAGTCGTGGCAGCGTTTGCTCTATGAGAGTTTCAACGGAAACATTTGCCAGAGCTTGAGCCGATGACGCGATGCCGCCGCCTTCTTTCGCAATCTGAAGGTAAGTTGCTCCGGCGTTTCGCTTATGGAATTCGTTTGAACGCTCTCCGGCAAAAACCGGATGTGCGTGACAATCCACGAAACCCGGCAGCGCTACACGCTGTTGAGCGTCAAAGACCGGCACTCCCTTAGGAACGTGTGGTGCAATCTCTTTTTCTCTGCCGATTGCTTTAATTCGTCCCTTTGAAATGAATATCGCCGCATCGGAAATGTCTATCAACGGCCGCGAAATATCTTCCGAATCAGCGGCGCGGGGAGTGTAAAGACGACTGATATTTTTAATGAATAAATCCATTCTTATTCGCCGACAAACTGTATGATAATTTCCCGGCGGCGGGAGCGATTGTCGAATTCCAATAGAACGATTTGCTGCCAAGTTCCGAGACTCAATCTGCCGCCCACAAAAGGAACCGTGATTCCCGGCCCGACGAATGCTGCGCGCACATGAGCATAACCGTTACCGTCTCCCCAAGTGGCGTCATGGTGATAGCGAACTCCTGATGGGATGAGCCTATTTAAAACTTCCAGAATATCTTTCTTCAAACCCGGTTCAAAATATATCGTCGTGATGGAAGCCGTCGAGCCCGGTACAAAGACCGTCACAATTCCATCTCTCAATTTCGTCTCAGAAAGCTGCGAGGCGACCTGCTCGGTTAAATCCCGGATGTCGCCGTCTCCTTTGGTCGAAAGGGAAATATGGTGAGTCTCTACAGGCATGTTGGTCCTCGATTGATTCTACATTCCGGCCGGGTTACGCGCGATAATTTTATCGTTAGGTGAACGGGAATTTGCGCTGAACCCGGCTCGGCGAGGTTCTGGTTTTAGAAATTTATACCGGGGATTTTAACGTCTTTTTCTTTCGCGCATGCGATAGCGTCTTCATAGCCCGCGTCGGCGTGGCGGATGACTCCGGTTGCGGGATCATTTGTCAGCACACGTTCGAGTCTGCGTGCAGCGGCAGGTGTTCCATCTGCGACGATAACCTGACCAGCATGCAGCGAATAACCGATACCGACTCCACCTCCGTGATGATAGGACACCCATGACGCTCCCGATGCCGTATTGACCAGCGCGTTTAAAATCGGCCAATCGGCGATGGCATCCGAACCGTCTTTCATGCCCTCGGTTTCACGATAGGGAGACGCTACGGAACCTGTGTCGAGATGATCTCGGCCAATGACGATAGGCGCTTTGATTTTGCCTTTCTTGACCAGCTCGTTGATAGCTAGTCCGAATTCGGCGCGCTCTCCTTGTCCGAGCCAGCAGATGCGCGACGGCAATCCCTGAAACGGAATCTTTGGTCCCGCCTGTTCAATCCACCGGCGCAGCGCTTCATCTTTCGGAAACAGCCGCAGAACTTCCCGGTCTGTTTCCAAAATATCATTCTTATCTCCCGATATCGCTGCCCAGCGAAAAGGCCCTTTCCCCTGACAAAAAAGTGGCCGGATATAAGCCGGAACGAAACCCGGATAGGCGAAAGCTCGCTCAAATCCCGCTTTTTGCGCCTGACCACGCAAGTTGTTTCCATAGTCGAAAACCACAGCGCCTTTGTCAAGAAATCCGACCATCGCTTCGGTATGAACGGCCATCGAGCGCATACTCATTTCGATGTATTTATTGGGATTTTTCTTGCGCAATTCAAGTGCATCTTCCAAGGAAATTCCATGTGGGACGTAGCCGTTCAGCTCATCGTGAGCCGATGTCTGATCTGTCACGATATCCGGCTGCACACCGCGCCGGAGCATTTCTGGCAAAACATCAGCGCAGTTCCCCAAGAGACCTATAGAAAGAGCTTCGCCGGAAGTTTTCGCATCGTTCACCCATGTCAGAGCTTCATCCAGAGAGTCGGTTTTTCGGTCGCAATAGCCCATGTTGATTCGGCGGTCAATCCGAGCCGGATCGACTTCAACCACCAACGCGATTCCTTCATTCAGCGTCACCGCCATAGGCTGCGCGCCGCCCATACCACCCAATCCGCCTGTTAGTACAAGCCGCCCGCGCAGAGAGCCTCCAAAATGTTTGCGCGCGACGGAGGTCAATGTTTCATATGTCCCCTGCAGAATTCCCTGTGTCCCGATATAAATCCATGAACCAGCCGTCATCTGGCCGTACATGATGAGCCCTCGCCGCTCCAGCTCATTGAATTTCTCCCATGTCGCCCAATTGGGAACAAGATTTGAATTCGCAATCAGAACACGCGGAGCATCCTCGTGCGTGCGCACGACTCCGACGGGTTTGCCGGACTGCACAAGCAGCGTCTCATCATCTTTCAGCTTTTTCAGACTTCTGATAATATTATGCAGTGCTTCCTCATTGCGCGCTGCACGTCCCGTTCCGCCATAGACAATCAGCTCCTGTGGGTTCTCAGCCACCGCCGGATCGAGATTATTCAACAACATTCGCAGGGCGGCTTCTTGTATCCATCCCTTGCATGTTATCGTCGTTCCGGTTGGTGTTTGCGGTATAGAAATCATGACAAACCTTCGCTAAAAAACATCTTTCGGAGTAAAGCGATTCAATATAATAATTTGACAGCACAATATCAAATTCTTGCGCAATAAAAGAGAAAAAGGACGGTGCACACAGGCGACCGCCCTTGATATAGAGATGTGAATTCGCAAATCCACCTAATCCTCTTAACTTCCCCCTTCAGCCTTCTTCCTTCGCGGAGCTTTCTTGCGCGAAGGCTTTTCACTCGTCTCACCCTTCGGTTTGGCGGACTTTTTAGTCGCGGATTTCTTGGCTTTCGCAGGACTTGCAGGGCGCTTAGGTTTCTTCTCGCTCTTGGCGCTCTTGGATTTTTCTTCCTTCTTCGTCGGCGCGGTTCCTTCGAAGCCAACCAGTTCAAGCA
>CAZADO010000265.1:0-6449 GCA_964483885.1 uncultured Alphaproteobacteria bacterium
CTTTTCGGCGTCCTTATCGAGTAATTTCGGCTCCACAACCGATGCGACCAAATCTTCGAGCGTGCTTTCTTCTTTCCAATTTAGCTGCTTCAAACGGCCGCCCACTCTGTCCGCGATTTCCTGAACGGTAACGTTGCCGCCATTATAGGTAGCGATGACGAGTTCTTTCTCTTTTTCAGTAAAGTAATCGCCCAATTGATTCTTCTGAGGGGTCGCGGGATCCGTTACTTTCTGGCGCATCATCTGCCAAACATCCTGATGAAATTCGATGTTCGCCTTTTTGCGAATCGCCGCCAGATATTCACGCGCCATTTCATTCAGCTTGTCCCCTTCGCTTCGATACATCTGCTGCTTAATCTGAGCCTTCTGTTCTTCATAAGGGCGCTGCGGAACAGGTTTGCGCTCTTCAACTAAAATCAAATGCCAGCCATACGAAGAGCGTACCGGCTCAGAAATTTCTCCCGGCTTCAGTGCCCAGGCGGCTTCTTGAAAAGCGTCCACCATCCGGCCCCAGGAAAACCAACCCAGATTCCCGCTGTCCCGTGCCGTTGTCGCATCGTCACTGTACAAAAGAGCGGCTTTTCCGAAATCCAGCCCATCAACAATCGCCTGACGAATACTGTCGATGCGACGTTTCGCTTCCTTTTCCTGCGCTTCGGTTGTATCCGTTGGTGAAATCTTAAGTAGGATGTGGCGCGCGCGCAGTTCTTCTCCTGAACGCTCGTAGAAATGCTTTATCGCCTCTTCATTGATGGCTTTATCCATGATTTCCTGTTGATAAAGCAAATCGAGGGCTTTCCGTCTCGCCATCTCGTCAACTTCGTCTGCGACCTCTTTTCTTTTATCATAGCCCCGCGAATACGCTTCCGCGACCAGCAGCTTTTGGGTCGCCAGCTCCTCGGTAAATGCGCGCCGGTCGTCGAACGACCGCTTCATGGCAGCTTTCTCGCCGCGATACTTCTGGACAAATCCGTTTTTGAAATCATCAACGGTGATTTGATAACGCCCTACCTTAGCGACAACGGGCTCCTTCTTCGCACAAGCGACAAACGTCAATGCTACGCCTAAAAGAAGCATCCAGATTAAAAAACGTTTCTTTTGAATGGACACAGAAACCTCCTCCTGCTTTCCGATATGATTGATATTTGAACGTTTTATTGTCAAATTTTCTCCGGCTCCCCCGCTAAAGTCCGAAGAAACTTAATAAGATAATCCGTGCTGCTGTCATCTTCTTGGATATCCGGCAACGGCAGACGAATTCCAAGCCGGTCAATCGCTGAGATTTCCACCGGATAATCAGCGATATTCCGCAGCAATTTCTTGACATCCCGGCCATTTCCCTGTGGCTCGGGAAAGTCGATCGATAGCCGGTTATCCTGCAGCGCGATTCGTTCCGCGCCGAGCTGTTCCCCCAACACGCGCACGCGCGCCATGGTCATCAGCGCCTTCGCGGACGCCGGCAGCCGACCGAAGCGGTCGCGAATCTCCGCTTCGACTTCATCGAGACGCTGGAGTCGTTTCGCATGAACAAGCTCACGGTAGAAATTCAAGCGCTGCGCACCTTCCGGAATATAGGATTCCGGAAAGAACGCGTCCGTCGGGAATTCCAATTTCAATTCAACTTTCGGAGGCTCCTCGATGCCCTCACTGTCGCCGAGCTGCTCATGGTGGACTTCTTCCACCGCTTCCTCGATGAGCCGCTGATAAAGCTCAAACCCAACTGCGTTGATATAACCGGACTGTTCCCGCCCTAAAAGATTTCCCGCGCCGCGAATTTCTAAATCCCGCATCGCAATCTGAAATCCCGCGCCCAATTCGTTGAAATTGGCCAGCGTCGATAATCGCTGCTGCGCCGTACGGTTCACTTCCCAACGCGGCGGTACCAAAAAATACGCATAGGCTTTCCGGGAACTACGCCCGATACGTCCGCGAAGCTGATAGAGCTGCGCGAGTCCGAAACGGTCGGCACGGTTGACGATCATCGTGTTCACATTGGGCATGTCCAAACCCGATTCGACAATCATGGTCGATATCAGGACATCAAAACGCCCTTCCAAAAAATGAACCATCACCCGCGAGAGAGCGTCTTCCGGCATCTTGCCGTGTGCAACCGCAAGACGCACGCCCGGAAGAAGGTCCTTCAACAACTGATGAATGGCTTTAATCGATTGAATGCGGTTATGAACGAAAAAGACCTGCCCTCCGCGCTGAATCTCATGGAGGATAGCATCCTGTATAATCTTCTCCGACCATGGAATGATGTCCGTTTCGATGGGAAGTCTTCCCGGCGGCGGCGTGGTGATATGCGACATATCCCGTGCCCCCATGAGCGCCATGTTCAGCGTGCGGGGAATCGGCGTCGCTGAAAGAGAAAGCACATCGACACTCGCTTTGAGAGATTTCAGCTTTTCCTTCTGAACCACACCAAACCGGTGCTCCTCGTCGATAATCAGAAGCCCCAAATCCTTAAGCTTGACGTCTTTTGAAAGCAGCCGATGTGTTCCAATCAGAACATCCACCTGTCCTTCGGCGGCGTTTTTCAAAACGCGCTGGATTTCCTTTTTTGTGCGGAAGCGAGAAAGAACATCCACTCGAACCGGCCACGATTTAAATCGTTCGCGAAATGTGCGATAATGCTGCTGCGCTAAAACCGTAGTCGGCACCAAAATCGCCACCTGCTTGCCGTCTAATACAGCTTTGAACGCCGCGCGCAGAGCGACTTCGGTCTTGCCGTAGCCGACATCGCCGCAAACGAGCCGGTCCATCGGGACAGGTTCTTCCATATCCCGCTTGACGTCCTCGGCCGCTTGAAACTGGTCAGGTGTGTCTTCGTAGGGAAACGCCGCTTCCATTTCACGCTGCCAAGGGGTGTCGGGATTCATCGAGAAACCTTGCGCGGCTTTTCGGCGCGCATAAAGCTTGATGAGTTCTTCCGCAATGGACTTGAGCGATTTCTTCGTCTTGCGGCGCAGTTCCGCCCAATCCCGTCCACCGATGCGAGATAATGGCGGCTGAAAACCCTCGCGTCCGGCATACTTCTGAATCTGAGCTAAATTCTCAAGCTGCACATACAGAATAATGCCATCCCGGTATTCAATCTTCAGCCGTTCACGCGACACTCCGCCTACAGCGATTTTTTCCAGTCCGAGATAGCGGCCAATACCATAATCCACATGAACGACAAAGTCGCCGACCTGCAGAGCATCCAATCCTCGAAGCGGCGCGACATTCTTGAACTTCATGAACCGTCGACGACGACGACGACGACCAAAAATGTCGTGATCAACCAAAAGCGCTAATCCCGCGCTCGGTAGCGTGAAACCGTGATGCAATCCGCCTTCGCGCACGTCGAAAATGTCGTCCGACACGCCGCGCTCTTCGAGAATCTCGCCAAGCCGATGTCCTGCTTCAAGGCAGTCCGATACGATAACCGAGCGAAGCCCCTGCTTATGGTATTCCTTTAGCCTATCCGCTAAAAGCGGAAGATTCGCCGCGAAACTTTCCTGCGGTTGGGCAGAGAAATTGAGCCGCTCTTCCACCGCAAATGGAGCGCTATTGACAAAGAGCTGTAAAAAATGACCTGCACGTATGCGCAGTGTGTCCGGATCAAACGATATAGGTTTATCTTTGTGCGTATCCGCAGCAATCTCCGGTGTGCGTTCACGCCAACTTTCCCGAATCGCATTCCATGTCGCCCGGCCATTCACCCAAAGAACAGCAGCGTTCTTTGGAAAATGATCAAAAACAGGGCCGACCTCCAAGGCAGCAGTTTCCGCCGCGAAAACCTCGAAACGGCGAAGCTCTTTGCCTGTGCTCTTCTGTGTTTCGGATTCGAACGTGCGCAGACTTTCGACAATATCGTCGTAGTACTCGATGCGCACAGGATGGGACGCGCCAAAAGAGAAGATGTCTACTACCGCGCCACGCACAGCGAACTGGCCGACCGATTCCACCAGAGCTTCCCGCGTATATCCACCCCGGCTGAGAAACTCCAGAAGCTCGTCCCTCGGAAGTAAGTCGTCTCGCTCTATGGTAAAAAGATTCTGCGAGAGCGCGTCCGGTGACGGCAGCGCATCTAAAAGGGCGGAGGCTTCCGTAACAATCACCGCTTTCTCGCGGTGACGAAGAGCCAGTAGAACTTCCGCGCGTTCGGAAAGCTCAACAGCGGTAGGAATCCGGCCGTAATGCGGATTTCCCGGCAACAGACACAGCGCATCCCCCGAAAGCAGCGATGTTAAATCATCCGCGAATTCTTCCGCGTCTTCCAGCGTTTCGCAAACCGCTAAAACCGGTCGCGCCGCCCGTTCAGAAATATACGCTGCAACAACCGAAGGCAGGGAACCAGGCAGGCCAAAAAGAGAAAGTCTCCCCCCATCACGCAAGGCGTCGCCCAGCGCGTTAAATGGTGAGGAATCGTAAAGGGCTTTTTTCAGCCAGTCCATAGAATTCTATCTCGCGGTGCCGCGTGCTTTTCATTGACTTTTTGCCACCAGCAACCGCTGCACTCCTGACTACTCGCCTACAAGCTAATATGTTCCTATGTATAGGCGAGTTTTTTCAGTAAGATAGACGTTTTTGTCAGGGATAAAATGTGATGCTTTCGAAATTGAGAAAACTGATATCTTCTTGATGCTATCGTTCAATCAAAAAAAACAAGGGAATGAAACAAATCTATATTGTGAAAATATTAGCAATATGTTGTATATCATATTAATTATAAATATCTTACAGCGTTTTATTTGCAGGGTATAAGGTGATCGCCGACAACTTTTCGAAGTTGACCTTCCGCTCCCGCTAATCTTTTTCGTGCTTCTTCAGCATCCACATGCAAGACCTGCATCACAATCGCTGGCTTTAACTCGCCGTTTGCCTTATCCAGCAAACGCTCTGCTTCGGCATAGTCCACACCTGTAAAAAGCATCAACATCGCCCGAGCGCGCTCGCGTAATTTATCCGACGTTGCACGAAGATCAACCATCAGATTTCCGTAGCATTTCCCTAAGCGCACCATTGTCGCCGTGGTGAGCATATTCAGCACAAGCTTGGTCGCTGTCCCCGCTTTCAATCGCGTTGAGCCTGTCAGTACTTCCGGACCTGTGACCGGCGCAATAACAACGTCGATACCATCATCTACCTGCTGTGGCGGATTGCAGGTAACCAAAATCGTTCGCGCACCCACGGATTTGGCATATTGCAGTCCTCCACGTACAAATGGCGTTCGCTTTGATGCCGCAATTCCACAAATACAATCGCTTCTGCTAAGATTTTGTTTTTTCAAAAATTCTAAACTTCCATCTGCATCGTCTTCCGCGCCTTCGACCGCTTTCACGAGTGCTCCATAACCGCCCGCGATGAATCCCTGAACCAATTCGGGTGGACTTCCGAACGTCGGCGGACATTCTGCTGCATCTAAAACTCCCAAACGGCCACTTGTTCCGGCTCCGATATAAAAAAGCCGCCCTCCAGCTCGAATAGCGGCAACAATAATTTCTACTGCCTTTTCGATGTCGGGAATCACCTGTTTTACCGCAGAAGGAACACTGGAATCTTCGCGATTCATCATCTCAAGTATTTCCCGAGTTGACATCATGTCCAAACGCTCGGAATCAGGATTCCGTCCTTCGGTAATCAAGGATTGCAGTTCACTAAGCAGCTCTTCCGGCATACAGTTATCCTTCCGCCTTTAGGGACAATAGAACGAGCACACTACCATCCGGCAGTTCAATTTCGTTATCAAGCGCGAAGCCGTAATCCACAGGATCTCCTTCGCCTCGCCAATCGCGAGCTTTCCATAGAAGCATCTGTCCACCGGCAACAAGAAAGTCTTTCGCTATCGGCAACAGCTTCGGTAATTTCCCGGCAGCACGGGCAGTTACAATCCTGTACACATGCCTGTGCAAAGGATGTTTCGCCAGCATTTCAAATCTATCCCAGACAACCTGCACGTTTCTCAAACCAAGTTCAAGGGCGCATTCCGAGAGAAATTTCGTTTTCTTGCGTGTGGAATCCACAAGAGCAAATTCGATGTCCGGGCGAGCTATTGCAAGGGGTATCGCTGGAAAACCGCCGCCGCTACCCATATCCAGCACTCGTCCCTGTTTCGGCAATAACGGCAAAGTGGCTAAACTCGGTGTCATATGGCGCGAAATAAGTCGTTCGCGATCCCGATGGGAAACAAGAGCTAAAGGTGCTTGACGAACTGAATCAATAAATCCCCAAAGCTGTCTAACTCGTGGATCTTCCGCTTCCCAGCCCGTATGAAGCAGGATTTCTTTCTGTTCTTCTGTTGTTGGCTTCCACTTATCCACAGGTTATCCACAATCTATTTATAAAGCTGTAATAGAAACAAGAGTTATGAATTTCGCCTTGTGACGCGCCTTTTAAATAACTCGTGTTATAGCAATATCCTAACATAAAGACGGGTTTATTCACTTTCCTGCGAATGTTTC
>CAZADO010000266.1:0-3382 GCA_964483885.1 uncultured Alphaproteobacteria bacterium
GGTTTTCATCGATGAACAGGATTACATTCATATCGGTTTCACGACTCCCGCTTATTGGCAATGGCTGCCGGGAGAGGCCGATGAAGGTTATATCACGCCGGATATGTCCCGGATATGGCATTGGGGCGAGGAAACCGGCTATTACAGTCAGGTTGTCGATGGCTGGTACCCTGCTTATGGAGCCGGAACCGGCAACTGGCAGCACAATGTCCAGCGCCCGAATTTCGCCGTGGATCCTGCGACAGGGTACCTCTACTGCTCTTATATGAAATATGATTCATCAACAACCTCCGAAGGCGGCTACGAAATGGCGGATGCTATCGTAACCGTTTCGACGGACAACGGCATTCACTGGGCTGTCGGCACGAATGTTACGAATACGACGCCGGACGTGAATCCGGTACCCGCCGGTGCATCCATGAATGAGCGCGATGTCACGCTGGCGAAAGTTGTCACCGGAGGTCTGCTTCACATGGAATACATTCTCGATAAAGACGCGGGCGGCATTCCGCAGGAAGAAGGCGTGGCGACATTGAATTACGTGATTTACCAGCGGATTCCTGTTGACCAAATCGCGACGTCACCGCTGGTTGAAAACTACCCGATGCACTGGGACTCGACAGGTCATCCGCCGACGGTGGACACACCCGTCCACGCGCATAACGTTCCGGAGCGATTCGTGCTTCACCAGAATTATCCGAATCCGTTCAATCCGACGACGACACTTCAATTTGACTTGGGACGCCATGCAAATGTAACGTTGAAAGTCTTCAATGTCATGGGACAGGAAGTCGCAACGCTGCTTCACGACACTCCGCTGAGTGCGGGCGCGCATCAAATTGAGTTCGATGGCTCGCATCTGGCCTCTGGAGTGTATATCTGCACTCTCATTTCGGACGGCTTCGCCGCATCACAAAAAATGGTACTCTTGAAATAGACTACAAAACTTCCCCCCATTTCATGGGGGGAATTAAAGGGGGGTATCTAAAAATCGCTTACGGGGGAACAAAGGGGAATAACGCATCATGGCAAAGCGATTATCCATTATCTTGTTGACGGGAATCATTGCCGCGGGCTTGTTCGCTGCGGCACCGTCCAAGGAATCCGGCAAACGAAAACTTGCCAATCTTCCATTAAGGGGAGGCAGCAACGATCCCGAAATCCGCTGCCTCCCCGTTTATCCTCCCTACCCGCCTCATCATCTGGACGACTATATCGGAACCATCGACACCGCCGGTACGACATGGTACGACTACCAGCATAACGGCACCTGCGGTCGAATGATTGACGTGGACAACAGCGGTCGCGTCTCTATGGTCTGGATGAACGGCCTGAACGCGCAGCAAAATCCCCGATACGTCTATTACAATGTCTGGGATCCAACCACCGGCGATTTCATCTATGACACTGTAGGGATTCGCATTGACGCCTCCACACGCGCCGGATACATTACACAAGTGACAACAGCCGACGGCTTCTGCTTCCCGGCTTTCCATCAGATGACCAACTACATATATCACGCCGCCTCAGCAATTGACTACTGCGCCTATTGCGAAGCCTTCACAACGATTGAACCGAGTTGGTGTTATAACGGTGAAGCAGAACGAGAAGTCATCTGGCCCAAGATTGATATGGATATCAATGGAACGTTACATCTGATGTCGAGAGAGAATACAGCCTTTGGTCCTTGGCCTTCTCGGCTATACTACTCGCGAGGGACACCGTTTTTTGACGGCGCTGGGCATGGACTCGATATCGATTGGGATGAAATGGGATGCGGAGGTTTTGAGCTGATAGATACAGTAATAATCAATGCACATAATGTCGGCTGTTCTCGGCATTCGGAACGCTGTGTGATCGCGTGGTGCCATGCCTTGGATGACATACATTCTCAATACGACAATGATCTCTATATGCGCGTTTCCGAAGACGGTGGTTTGAACTGGGGCGAACGCATCAATGTTACCCAATGGATTCCGGGTTTTCAATATGGTGGTGATACCTTACGTTGTTACGCAGACGTCTCGATTTTGTTTGATGAAATGGATGTTATTCATCTTGCTTTTACGACGATTAATGTCTGGGATGATCCTTGGGAAGGTATGATAATGAGCGATCCCGCGAAATCTTTTATTTACCACTGGAATGAAGAGACGGAATACTACAGCCTTGTCGCGGATGGGTGGTATGACAATTATGAACCCGGTGCCTGGCAACGCAATGTACAGCGCCCCAGCCTCGCCATCGACACAACCACTGGCTATCTCTATTGCTCCTACCAATGGCACGATACAACTGCCGTCAGTCCTTCCGGTTTCCCGTCAGCGGACGCGTTCGTATCTGTATCGGTCAACAACGGTACTCACTGGGCGGTTGGAACGAATGTAACAAACACAATATCGGACACTGTCCCAGGTGGTTCAATGCACGAGCGTGACATTACCGTAGCGCGTTTTGTATCGGGCGGTTTCCTGCACATGGAATATATTCTGGACAAGGACGCAGGCGGCATTCCTCAGGATGAAGGAGTTCCGACACTGAATCCGGTGATTTATCAGCGCATTCCCGTGGATTCAATCGCGATAGGACCGCTCGTCCGAAATTATCCCATGCACATCGACTCCACCGGCCATCCACCCGACGCGAGCGCCCCTGTAGTTTCAAAAAATCTCCCTGAACAATTCGTCTTGCACCAAAACTACCCAAATCCTTTTAATCCAACGACGACGATACAGTTCGATCTTACCCGTCGAACCGATGTAACTCTGAAAATCTACAATATCCTTGGTCAGGAAGTGTTCACCCTGCTAAACGCCGTCCTACTCGCGCCGGGAGTTCACCGCGTCACCTTCGACGGTTCAAACATCCCGTCCGGCATCTATATTTATCGATTGGAAACACCGGACTTCTCATCCTCACGCAAAATGGTGCTTCTAAAGTAGCTTTAAAACGAAATAAATCGTCATCAGCCCCGATTAGCCTGCGCCAATCGGGGCTTGCTTTTTTCATATAAGTTGAGTATCTTAAATATTTATAATTCCATAACAAATCGCACGCTTTAGCACCAGAATTTCACAGGATATCCGTGGGAAAAAACCTCTGGAAAAATGCTGTCATGCTTGTGGCTGGTAAAGGCGACCGCCTGAAACCGCTAACCCATGACCTACCTAAGCCGCTCACCGAAGTCGGCGGCGTTCCCATTTTGGAAAACGCCTTGACGAATCTGGCGGATTTCGGCGTTGAATCGGTCACGCTGGTCACCGGCTACCTGAACGAAAAATTGATGAGCTTCGCCCGCGCACATGCTTCCGGGATGAAAATCATCGAGCTTTTCAGCCCGGATTACGCGAGTACGAACAATATTGTGTCGCTCGCTTTAGCA
>CAZADO010000267.1:0-2631 GCA_964483885.1 uncultured Alphaproteobacteria bacterium
TTCTTTTATTCTATTCTCTTCTTCTTCTTTTCGCTTTTTGTCTTCTGCAACAACTTGCCTCCAATCGGTTTTCTCTCTGCTAATAGGTTTGTGTTCACTCTTTCGAGTTGTCTGAGGTGCTGGTTTCCACGAATAACCGCAATTTAGGCAAGTTATTTTTACTTTTCCACTTCCCACAAATCCTCCAAGTAGCCCTGCTGGTCCTAGCAATATCCCTCCTGTTAATGCTTTCCCTAAGCCAAAGCCTTTGCGATTTGCAGTAAGGCTTGTACTCTTGCATCTTGGGCATTTAACTTGGTCAGCTACCATGTTACTCTTCCCTAGGCAGAGTATTTCTATATGAAAGAGTCAAATGCATTAGATTCCAGAGTATATCACACATCCAAATTTCGGACGTATTTCGCGTTGCGTTCGATAAAAGCGCGGCGGGGTTCGACGGCGTCTCCCATGAGCGTCGTGAACATGCGGTCAGCAGCCGCAGCGTCTTCGAGTGTCACCTGAAGGACGGTGCGCTTTTCAGGATCCATCGTCGTTGACCATAGTTGTCCGGGATTCATCTCACCCAAACCTTTATAGCGCTGAATATGCACGCCCTGAGTGCCCATCTCCTTCGTCGCCGCATCTCGTTCCTCTTCATCGAAACAATACTGTTCTTTTTTGCCTTTGAAAACACGGAACAGAGGCGGCTGCGCGATATATATCCGGCCTTCTTCGATGAGCCGACGCATGTAACGGAAAAGAAATGTCATCAGCAACGTGCGGATATGAGCGCCGTCCACATCCGCGTCGGTCATAAGAATAATTTTGCCGTAGCGAAGTTTGGACAAGTCGAACTCTTCCTCGGTACCGATTCCTGTGCCGATAGCCGAAATCATCGTGCGGATTTCATCATTGCTCAGAATTTTATCCAGCCGCGCCTTTTCGACATTCAGAATCTTTCCTTTTAAAGGCAAAATAGCCTGAAAGCGGCGGTCGCGTCCCTGCTTGGCGGAGCCGCCCGCGCTGTCACCCTCGACGATAAAAAGTTCGGTGGAGTCGCGATGGCTATCGGTGCAATCCGCTAATTTTCCCGGCAGGTTTCCCGATTCCAGCGCGGTCTTGCGCCGGGCAATATCGCGCGCGCGCCTTGCGGCATCCCGCGCCCGCGCCGCGCTGACGGATTTCTCGATAATACGACGCGCAATCTGCGGATGTTCTTCGAGGAATTCGGACAGTTTATCATTAACAACGGATTCGACTACTCCCTTGACTTCGCTGTTGCCGAGCTTCGTCTTTGTCTGACCTTCAAACTGCGGCTCGGGAACGCGGATAGAAATTACCGCTGTCAGCCCCTCCCTGCAATCTTCACCGGAAAGACTCATTTTGCCGTTCTTAAAGATGTTCAATTTGTAGGCATAGCTGTTCAGTGTGCGCGTCAAAGCACTTTTAAAGCCGACCAGATGCGTTCCGCCTTCGACAGTGCTGATATTATTCACATAGGAAATGATATTTTCCGTATAGCTGTCATTGAATTGTAGCGCGACTTCGACCGGAATTCCGTCCCTTTCCATCGAGAAGTAAATCGGCTTTCCCTGAATCGAATTCCGAGTCTCATCCAAATACTTTACAAACGCCGCCAAACCTCCATCGAAATGAAAAACTTCTTTTTCACCGTCCCGCTTGTCGGTGGCTGTGATTTTAAGGCCGCTATTGAGATAAGCTAACTCGCGCAATCGATGACAAATCGTTTCGAAACTGAAATCTCGCTGTTTGAAAACATCGGGATCGGGTGTGAAGGTCGTTCGCGTTCCCGTGCCTTTCGCTCCCGAATGCTTTATGACTTCGCTGGTTGGAATCCCTCTCTCATAGCGCTGCACATACCGGTCACCATCACGACGTACTTCCACTTCGAGCCACTCCGAGAGGGCATTGACGACGGACACACCGACACCATGCAATCCGCCGGAAACTTTGTACGTTTCCTTCGAAAACTTTCCGCCCGCATGAAGCATGGTCATCACGACTTCCAGAGCGGAACGTTTCTCGATAGGATGCTCTTCAACCGGAATTCCGCGGCCGTTGTCTATCACGGTCACGCTGCCGTCTTCGTTGATGGTCAGCTCGATTTCGGTGCACCACCCCGCCATGGCTTCGTCAATCGAATTATCGACGACTTCATAGGCAAGATGATGAAGCCCACGCGTGCTGACATCTCCGATATACATCGCCGGACGTTTCCGGACAGCTTCCAGTCCTTTGAGCACCTGAATTTTATCGGCACCGTAGCCTTCGGTGTCTTGATGTTGTACGCTAACTTTTACATCGGTTTCAGGCATGGAAATTACCTTTAGTTATTGTCCACATTTCGCAAGGGTTATTTCAAGAAAATTTCGTCCACTAACCCTTCTCCGACAACACGGCGAATCTGCTCCAGAAGTTCGGGAGTCAAAAATTTCAACTCAGTTCGCCAGACTGCATCGACACATTCAACCACAAGGCGTCCCCGGCGCAGTCTCACCGGTTTTGCTCGCTTGGCAATGCGCGGACCCACGATGTCCGGCCAGAGACGAAAAATATCCGCCTCGCGCAGCCGTTTTTCGATACGGCGGGAACGCGCAAATTCCGTGATGGCTTGAGCCAAAGTTACCCGTG
>CAZADO010000268.1:0-2738 GCA_964483885.1 uncultured Alphaproteobacteria bacterium
CCAATTGTCCTCGCTACGGGTTTTAGTGAAACCGCCACAGAGGAACAAATCCAGAAAGTTGGCATCCGAGAGTACATTATGAAGCCGTTCGTCAGCCGCGAATTGGGTCACGTTATTCGACGGGCACTGGAAGGCAATAAAGAAATAAGGTCGTAAGCGGGACGGATTCGATTCAGAAGTCCAATCCCGCAATTATTCATTTGGAAAGGCTTGCAGGTGAAGATACTTGCAAGCCCTTTTTTTTCAGGTGATTTGCATGAATCTTCAGTAACGTTTGCTTTTCGGATTCAATTACTGTAAATTATAATGGCCTCACCTATGAATTTTTTAGGATCATACTTCATCCACGATTATCGAAAATATGCTCAGCGATTAGGAGAATACCAAATGAACATGATAGTTATAGGATTTAATTGGAGAAGATTAAAGTATATTATTTCCCTTATCATTGTTTTAATTCAGACCTCGAACTCATCCGCTGAGTTTCTCGGAAACTACAGTTCTCATGATATTCAAGACGAACGCTTGGTGGTTTATACGCAGACCGCCGCCGTTTCTATCACACCCTTCACGAATCATATTGTAAAAATTTCACTCTGTCCAGACGGCGTCGTTCAGCCGGACAGCTCCGTTGTCGTTGTGCTGGAACCGCAAAATGTGGTGTGGAATGTTACCGTACAGGATTCAATGTTGGTGCTGACATTGAGTGGTTTATCGGTCGAAGTTCAGAAATATCCCGTGCGGATGCGATACGTTTCGAACGGAATCACGATATTGTCGGACGAAAATGGCTTCTTCTGGGATGGAGATGTACGTGGGAATCGGTTTCGCATCGCTGGCAACGAACATTTCTATGGCGGCGGAGAAAGAGCGATTGACATTGACCTCCGCGGGCAATGGTTGAACTCTTATAATGTACCTCACTACTGCTATGGCTGGGGACAAGCGAGTTTGAACATTACGATTCCTTTTCTTCTTTCGTCGCAAGGCTACGGCATCTATTTCGAGAATACTTATCCCGGTTATTTCGATATCGGGCATGGTGTATCCGATGTGCTCGAATACGGCGTGAATGGTGGGGAATTATCCTGTTTTTTCATTGCAGGGGATAGTCATGCGGATATTCTCGATGCTTACACCATGCTCACCGGCCGCCAGCCGCTGCCGCCTCGCTGGGCGCTCGGCTACCTGCAATCGCGTTATGGTTACGAAAATGAAACGCAGGCGCGAGGAGTCGTGAACACGTTTCGCGAGGAACATATTCCGCTCGATGCGATTATTCTTGATCTCTACTGGTTTGGCTGGGGGCAAATGGGAGATTTAGACTGGGATTATTCTCAATGGCCTAATCCTGTCCAGATGATTCGGGATTTCGATTCGGCGGGTGTGAAGACAATTCTAATTACAGAACCTTACATTATCGAATCGTCCACAAACTTTGGAACGGCTTATTTAAACGATTATCTTACGCCCGATGGAAGCGGAGAGCCTGTGATTATGCCGTCCTTTTGGGCGGGGACAGCAGGGCTTTTGGACATCACACATCCTGACGCACGTGACTGGTTCTGGAGTTTCTACGCGAATTTAATCAACCAAGGAGTAGGTGGATGGTGGTGCGACCTCGGAGAGCCTGAACTGCATCCTTCGGAGATGGTTCATTATGCAGGCTCTGCGGCACAGGTTCACAATATCTATTCGTTGTTGTGGGCGCAACTGCTCTACGAACGCTATCAGCAACATTTTCCTGAGCAGCGGCTGTTCAATCTTATTCGCTCCGGATATGCCGGCATGCAGCGTTTCAGCGCATTTCCATGGTCAGGGGATGTGCAACGACAGTTTTCAGGACTACAGGCTCAGCCTCCCATCATGCTGAATATGGGATTATCCGGCGTTGGTTATCAGGGTTCCGATCTTGGGGGATTCGCTTGCGGAGAGGAAAATTCCGAGTTATATATTCGATGGATGCAGTTCGGTGCATTTTCTCCGATTATGCGTGCACACGGCACCGGAGTTCCGACGGAACCGATTTACTGGGATTCGGCAACGAAGGAAATTGTCAGCGACTACATTCGATTGCGTTATGAATTGCTGCCTTATAACTATACGCTGGCATGGCAGAACTCGGTGACCGGAACGCCGCTCGCACGACCGTTGTTTTTCGAACAACAGGACGAAGCTCTCGCCAACATACATGATGAATATCTATGGGGCTCGGCGTTGCTCGTTGCTCCCATCCTACAGGAAGACCAGACCACGAGAAACGTCTATCTTCCCGATGGTGTCTGGATCGATTTTTGGAATAACGCGGCTTTTATCGGCAACCGTTGGATAACGGCGGAAGCGCCGCTCGAGACAATGCCGCTCTATGTAAAAGCGGGCAGTTTTATTCCCACGAGACCGCATTTTGAAACAACGCGCGATTATTCCACGGATACTTTGATCGTGCATTATTATCCAGACGCAAATGTTCCTCTCTCTGACGGCATCTTTTACAATGATGACGGAACGACTCCAAATGCTTACACGTTGGACAGCTATGAGACGGTAGCATTTCAAGGGAACGCTTCGGAAGATGATATTAGCATCCACATCGAGCGTGACAATCACGGGTATTCCGGAGTGCCGGATTCGCGGAAGATGATTTTCCAATTGCATCGCATAGCGATGCAGCCTGAAACGGTTCAGATTGCCGGGAATTCTGTGATGTTCGTTTCAACAATGGCGGAATTTTTGACTGC
>CAZADO010000269.1:0-3884 GCA_964483885.1 uncultured Alphaproteobacteria bacterium
ATTGATTACGAAACCGTGAAGCTCGGAAGCTATGTCTGGCTCGGAGATATTCTCGATAAGTTGAATTTCTTCGGCGGTTTTGCCATGAATAAAAATCAGGATTATGATCTTTACGGGCAAGTAGAATACCGTGTTTTTCACCCAACGATTTTCGCGGAAATATTCAGTATTCAACGGCGTCTGACTCAATACTTTGATGACCCGCAAGTCATCATTGGTGAGAGTGGTGGAGTTCCGATTTTTGATCGCTATCGCATTCGATATCGTTACGATTTGGGCGAAATCGATGCCGGGATGAAATGGCCGCTCAGCCGTTCGTCGCATCTGAAACTGATGGGAGTCTATGATCGCTATACGGCTCATAACCGGTTCGATGACGAAACATCAATTGCTCTAAATTATTTCAAAGGTTGGTCTGGGCAACTTGGCTATTATACCGATAAAGTCGCCCCGGGAATTGATAGTGAGATTAATCCTTCTAGAGGCTATTACGGCTTTTTAAAATATACTCGTGCCAATCAGAAATTCTTTACCGGTTTTCGTGTGGATGCTGATAAATTCATTTTAGTTGAGGTGTACGAACCTTACAACTATAATTTACTGGAAGCCGGTTTCGAGAAATATTTCCCGCTGCCCATCGGCACTCATGCGTTTGCGCTTCGTTTTCAAGGTGGGTATATTGACAAAACCGTGGATCCCTTTTTCTATATCTACGGTGGAGGGCTGCCGGGACTGCGCGGTTACTCATACTATAGCCTCGGCGGAGAACGCACGGCGGTTGCCACCGCAACGTATCGCTTTCCCATTGTGAAGCAGGTGGATTGGAGCCTGTTTCCTGTATCCATAAATCGCATCTACGGAAATGTGTTCTGCGATGCCGGAGATGCTTGGGTGGGGGATTTGGAAACAGATCAAATAAAGAAAGACGTCGGTGCGGGACTGAGAATTCAGATGCACTCCTTTTATATGTATCCAACCGCGCTGGCCTTTGATGTCGCGTATGGTTTCGACCGATTTACGCATGTGGAAGAAGATTTCGAGGCCACATACGGCAGAGAGTTTCGTTACTACCTGACAGTGCTGTTTGATTTCTACACTCCTTTTCTCGGTAATCAATAAGATGAGGATTGTAGCACAGCCAAGCTTGAGAAATAGAAAATAATAATAGAAAGAGTGAGGAGGACGGTATAATGCGCACTCGAGCGATAACAACGTTCGTTGCACTAACATTTCTTTTGGCGCTGATTGTGCCGGAGATAAGTGTCGCAGCGCAGTGGGAATTTTCGCCAACCCGGATGGATCTGCTCAATCGGATGGAAGCGGATGCAGAATCTGATCTCGATGTTGGAGAGACAGGAACCGCTGAAGTTTCAGGCAAGAAGAATATTGGTCGAGCTCTGATGTTCTCTTTGGTTCTGCCGGGCACAGGCCAGCTCTATGCCGGACCGTGGTGGCGCGCATTGCCTTGGCTGGCTATTGAAGCCGCGGGATGGGGAGTCTTTGCGACCTATAACAAGAAAGGGAGCGACAAGACTGACGAATTTGAAGACTTCGCGGATGTGCACTTCAGTCGGACGCGTTACCTGGCAGCAGAGGACTCCATCAAGGGTTTGAACAATGATCAGCTTCCCGACAACTTCACCCATACATTACCTCCGACCAACACGCAGCAGTATTACGAGATGATCGGAAAATATCTCCTGCAGTTCGGCTACGGTTGGGATGATGCCACTGGTGATGATCCAAACGGTCCAACTCTCTTTTTCGATGGAACAACAGCGAACTTCTTCTATTACTCCGATATGCGGGGCGAAGCGAACGATTTGCTTAATACAGCGAATATCGGTATGGAAGTCGTGCTTGTCAATCATATTATTTCCGCTCTGGAAGCGGCTTTTTTGGTGCGGCAGCATAATAAGCGTATCGAAAACGCAGCGGATTTAGGTCATCTTCTGTATTATGAACGCAAACTGATTGACGGAGCGGATACGCGCATGTTGACGTTGCGAATCCCTATAAAGTAAGATGCGTAAAATCTTCATTATAATTCTCTCCATCGCGCTGCTGGTGCCTCCGGCAATCGGGGCTTCCAAAAAATCCAGAGAGCGGGGAGACGCTTTCCTGAAATCCCTTGTGCTTCCGGGGTGGGGACAGTACGACAGTGGTCACAAGAAATCAGCCGTCTTATTCGCTCTAACGGAGTGCGCTGTTATTGGAGGGATGGTTGCTTTCAATGCTCATGGCGCTGCCAAACGAGACGATTATAAAGCTCTTGCTTCACTGCACGCTAGCGTTGTCGGAGACCATTCTCACGATTTCTATGTCGATATCGGGAACTGGGACAACGTGGACGATTACAACGAACAGCGTCTTCAAGACCGCGAATTTGATCGTCTCTACACCAGTACGCTGGATTACTGGGAATGGGATTCTCAAGCATCCCGAGTCGAAATGGAGAAGATCCGTATTCAATCCGATAAGGCTTTCAATGCTGTTTATTATCTGATTGGGGGGATTGTCCTGAATCACATCGCCAGCGCCATTCATGCTGGTCGAGTGGCTTCAACAGGAAAGGCTGAGGCAACATCATCTCGCGCTTGGCACCTCGGCTTCACACCACACGCGCGCAGTCAGGGGCTTTCGGTTCACCTGAGTTGTGCTTTTTAACAAATGCGAATTCTTCTGACGGGTGCGACCGGCTTCATTGGAGCGCATCTGGGCAAAGCGCTCAATGTAAACCATGACATCTTGGGAATTGCAGGAAAGAATCCGCGTTCTCCCGGCTTTCCCGTTCGGCGCGCGAACTTGACAGACCAGAAGAAAATCCGCGAATTGTTCAAAGAATTCCCGGCGGATATTATCATCCATAGTGCAGCTCTGTCTCGCATTTTAGAATGCGAAGCGTATCCTGAAAAAGCAGAAGAGATAAATGTCACTGCCACGAAATCGCTAACTGAAGAAGCCGCATCGCGTGATGCAAAGCTGATTTTCTTTTCCAGCGATATGGTGTTTTCGGGGCAGAAGGGAAATTATACCGAACAGGATTCGCCCTCGCCTATCAATACGTACGGAAGAACAAAGCTTCGCGCGGAACAAATCGTTCTTAATGTGAATCCTCAAAATTTAGTTATCCGCTTGAACTCTGTCGTGGGAGCAAGCTGTGGTTTTGGAGCGAGTTTCTCGGAAAGAATTCTATCGGATGTTAGAGAGCAGGGCAAGGTTCAACTTTTTGCAGACCAGTTCCGTTCCCCGATTCATGTCCGATCAGTCGGTTCGATTGTCACACAGCTAATAACTCAGAATATCGTCGGTGTTTTTCATCTGGGAGGAGCACAGCGATTAAGCCGAACCGAACTGGGACGCGCCTTGTGCAAAGCAACCGGTATCTCCGAAGACGCGGTTGCGGAGAATTCGTATCGTTCCCACCAGCACGCCGCGCTTTTCCCTCCTGATAACTCTTTCGGTGTTGGACGACGCGAGATTGACATGCCGGAGCTGCAAGTTCGGACGGTCGAAAAAGAATTTGCCGAAGACAACCGGAGGACAGGATGATTTATCGTGACCTTCAAACAGGAACACTCCTGCGACTCGCCATCGGTCAACGTATCCCGGACGCCCTGATTGAGTTCGCGCGGCGTGAACGCTGGACAGCAGGTTGGTTTCAGGGAATCGGCGGCGTTGAGGAAGTCGAACTCGCCTATTTCAATCGTGAGTCGAAAGAATATCTTCACAAGAAATTCAAAGGAGCCTACGAGCTGATAAGTTGTTCAGGGAATTTGGCGATGGTTGACGGAGAACCTTTCTGGCATGTTCACGCCCTTATCGGTGACGGAGACTGCCGTGTGCTTGGTGGACATCTGGTCAGCGCGACGATTGCCGTGACC
>CAZADO010000270.1:0-2529 GCA_964483885.1 uncultured Alphaproteobacteria bacterium
ACGCGCTTGACTTCCGTGACTCCCAACTCCAGCAGCGAGAGCGCACTGCGCACTTCCCCTTCGGTAATCGGCTTTTCAAAGCGGAGATGGATATCCAACCCGCCGCGAAAGTCAATCGAATAGTTCGGACCGCGAATAGCAAGGGTCACGATGCCCGCCAGAATAATTGCGATGGAAATCATCAGAAAAGTCCAGCGCGCACTGATGAAATTAAAATTGGGTTTCAGAAAAAAATTCGGCATTTATATGCTCAAGCGTTTGATGTGAAGACGTTCTGTTAGTATATCGTAAACAAGACGCGTGACGATCAGCGCGGAAAAAATATTCACGCAGATTCCAACCGTCAGCGTCAGGGCAAATCCTTTAATCGGTCCAGTGCCGTAAAGCAACAGGACGGCACCCGCGATAGCCGTGGTGACATTCGCGTCAACAATCGTCACGACCGCCCGCGAAAAGCCCGTGTCAATCGCGGCGCGTACCGTTTTGCCGAGGCGCAGCTCTTCTCGAATGCGCTCAAAAATGAGCACGTTCGCGTCCGTTGCCAAACCAATTGTCAGAATGATTCCGGCAATACCCGGCATCGTTAATGTAAACTGGAAAAGTGCCAGTACACCCATCAGAAGGAAGACATTCAGCACCAGCGCAAAGTCCGCCAGTCCTCCCGAACCACGGTAATACCATAAGATGAACAGCGTGACCAGAAGGAAGGAGAGCAGCAGCGATGTCGTGCCTCTGCGAACCGAATCGCTTCCCAGCGACGGCCCAACCGTGCGCTCTTCAATGACCTTGACGGGAGCAGGCAACGCACCTGCTCGTAGGACAATCGCCAAGTCCCGTGCTTCATCCATATCGCGCATGCCGGTAATAACCGCACTGCCGCCGGCAATCCTTGAACGAATCGACGGCGCGCTGTGTACCTTGTCGTCAAGAACGATGGCGAGTCGTTCACCGATATTCGCGCCGGTGACTCGGGCAAACGTCCGCGCTCCCGCGCGTGTCATGTCCATCTCGACAATCGGCTTACCCGCCTGATCCGGTTCATAACCGGAACCGATGGTCGATCTCGCGTCGGCCAATGTCGCACCGGTTTGTTCCGCATCCTTCTTCACGAGATAGAGAGTCCACATGGGTTCCGGAGCTCCCGGAAAAGTCTCCGCCGCGTTCGCCCAGCGGAATTCCAGATCATTCGGAATACTCTTCTGCACATTAAGCGAGTAAATAATGCGATTCACATCCGCCTTGTTCTTCGCAGGTACCAGAATATTCTGGGCACCGCCCACCAGCAGGCTTAAAAAAGGATTCTCCATCGCCGCTGAATCAAGCGCACCTTCTTCGAGACCCATTTCTCCGGCTTCTTCGAAGAGATCCTCAGCTTTCACCACGCCTGAGGTATCCGCCGCTGCGCTGTCGCTTCCGGTTTTCGCAAGTGCGTTGTCGGCCAACGTGCTATCGGTAACCGTCGTTGTGTCGATTCCCATGCTGGCTTTCACGACGTTGTCGATTTTCAGCAGAACTTCTTGTGTGCGTTCCGGTTTGGCGACCAGCCTGAATTCAAGTAGCGCCGTGCGGCCAATCAACTCGCGCGCTCTCGACGGATCCTTCACACCGGGAAGTTCGATAGAAATCCGCCGGGTTCCCATCTTTGCAATCGTCGGTTCGGAAACACCGAACTGGTCAACACGATTACGCAGGATTTCCAGAGAACGATTAATCGCATCATCGGCGGCTTCCCGAAGGTCCTTTCGCACCGATTCATCACTCTGACCGGGTTCTCCCCAGTATGTCGCCAGCGAAATACCCTTTTCGCGGCAGAGTAGCTCTAGCGTTTCGAGAACATTGATATCACTTGTTGAAGCCTGCTGCTTGAGTTCATCCAAAATCGGCTCGATGCGTGCATCTTTACCCTTCGCCGCTTTCTCCACAAGCTCCACCAGATCCACTTCCATCACCATGCGCATCCCGCCCTGAAGGTCAAGCCCGCGCTTAATCGCCTTTTTGCGGTGGTACATAATCTGGTCGCGAAACGGTCCGCGCAGATAGTCAATCTTCTCGGATGCAGCGATTTTCGTCGCTTCGTCAAGGTCGGATTCTTGCACCTGACCCTTCAGGTCGATCTCATCCAGATAAATATCCGTTGCCAATGTTGACAGCGGTATACCCGTCAGCTCTGATAATGTCTCGAGTTCATGCGTTTCTTTTTTCGAGAGCTGTTCAAAACGCAGTGTCGGATAGAGATAGATCACTCCGAAAACGATTAACACAATGACTATGAATATCCGGAAAGGAATGGATTTCGTCATATTACCTGCACCTTTTTGGCGGTTCTTAAAAAGTCAGAAACACTAATATACGTGATATTTCGATAATAGTCAAGTATCTTTTGGACTATCTGAGCGTAATATTTCCAATGCGTTAACGAAGTCTTCCGTTAAATTTGCCTCGAATTTCATGTCCTCTTTGAGGACGGGATGGAAAATTTGAAGTGTCTGGGCATGGAGAGCCGGCCTGTCCAGAAGTGAAAGCACCTGT
>CAZADO010000271.1:0-3107 GCA_964483885.1 uncultured Alphaproteobacteria bacterium
TCCATGAGGTCCGAATTAAAAATCTTCGTTTTGTCGTCAATCTTGATGTTGTAGAATCGCTCATGAAGCTCTTTCAGAATCTGTTTCTGTTTCGTCAGCTTTTCGGATGTCCGGAACACGCCGCAATTCTCTTCCATCGAATCGCGAAGGTCATGGCGAATACGAATGACTTTCTCTTTACCAGTACCGCCGAGCACTTTGTCCATTTCATCCTGTGCGGTTTTCTCAGGATTGTCCGGCAGCGCACTGTGTTTCAGCTTGCCGACATCCGCGCAAATCGCTTTCCCTGTGCGGCGACCATTCGCCGTAGCATCTAACAGTGAATTCGTACCTAAACGATTGGCGCCATGCACCGAAACGCACGCGCATTCTCCAGCGGCGTAAAGCCCTTCAACGGTGGAATTCTTCGCGTCGTATATCACGCGTCCATCCACTGTCACCGGAATACCACCCATCGAATAATGCGCGGTCGGCTGAATCGGAATCGGTTCCTTGATGGGATCAATCGCGGCGAAATCGAGACACAAGCCCTTAATCTGAGGAATCACGGCGGCAATCTTCGCTTCACCGAGGTGTCGAATATCCAGATAAACATGATCCTTTTGAGGACCACATCCGCGACCTTCCAGCAGCTCGGTTTGAATCGCGCGCGCCACCATATCGCGCGGAGCAAGTTCCATCAGCGTCGGCGCATAGTGCTCCATGAATCGTTCATTATTGCCGTTCAAAAGATACGCTCCCTCACCGCGAGCGCCTTCGGAAACTAAAATTCCCTGCTTGTAGAGTCCCGTCGGATGAAACTGCACGAATTCCATATCTTCAACCGGCAAACCGACGCGCGTGCAGAGCGCAAGGCCATCACCAGTGGACGAGTGCGCGTTCGACGTAATCTTGAACGCCCGGCCATAGCCGCCGGTGGCGAACATCACAGCTTTCGCTTGGAAAACATGTAATCCGCCGTTCAGAATATCCCACGCGACGAAACCCTGACACACATTGTCTTTGATCAGCAGCGACATCGCCTGAAATTCATTATAAAAATGCACCTGATTTTTAATGCACTGCTCGAAAAACGTATGCAGTAGAACATGGCCGGTATAATCGGCGGCATAGCATGCGCGGCGCACCGCTACCTTCCCATGATTCAGACTGTGACCACCGAATTTGCGCTGGTGAATCTTGCCCTCTGGTGTGCGGCTGTAAGGCACACCCATGTGCTCGGTTTCATAGACGACTTCCGGTGCTTCGTTGCACATATTCTCGATGGCATCCTGATCTCCGAGATAGTCCGAACCTTTGATGGTATCAAACATATGGAATTCGACACAATCTTCGGAATCAACATTCTTGAGCGTCGCGGCAATCCCGCCTTGTGCCGCACCGGAGTGTGAGCGGGAAGGATAAAGCTTCGTCAGCACCGCGACATCGGCGACTTTACCGACTTCAAGCGCCGCGCGCAATCCCGCCAAACCTGAGCCAATAATAATTACATCATGTTTGTGTGTCATTGCCCATCCTCCACAATTGGCCACAGGGCTTGATTTTCTTCAGCGGGCTGCGCCACGCCGGTTATTTTCCGAACAGGCTCCGGCGTCGTACCGGGCTCATGCGGCTTCAATGTTAAAATCGTCACGCTTCCCCATACGCCGAACACAATCGCGAGTACCCACACGGTTCCGACCGCAATCAAACGTAAACCTTGCCGCCGGATGTAATCCTGAATCGACAGCATCACGCCCATGAGTCCATGCGCCAGTGCGAGAAATAAAAAGCTCAAATCAATCGCTTTAAAAAACGGACTGGAAAGACGATTCATGACATCATTAAACGTCAACAATCCGTCGCTGGTGACATCGGTCGAAAAATGCACCCAAGCAAAATGCAGAATCAGCAATATCACTAAGGCAAATCCCGAAACCCGGTGGAAAAACCAAATAAACTGGCCTCCCGGTTCAAATCCTTTTTCTCTCAGCATTAGTGCCCCCCTCCATGAATGACTTCATAGCTCGGGGATAGCAACTGACCGCTGGACACGCCGTCGAAAACCGCCGGCAGAAAATGAACCGCTCCGTAGAACACGACCAGCGCTCCGATAATAACCGCCCCATAAAAAACGGCGGCTTGTTTGCGGGACGCGCCCCAAAAATCCACAGCGATGATGCGCGCTCCGTTCAAGACATGCGCGACCACAAAAGCTAATAGTCCAAGTTCGGCCAGCTTAAACAGCGCCGATGAATAGAGGGCCATCTCCTCGTTGAAGCTCGCCGGATTGGCCAGCCTCGACACCGAGAAGATATGCACGAAAAGATAGAGCACCAGAGCCAATCCTGTGACCCGGTGCACAATAAATGCGAGTGCCCCCGTACGAATTCGATAACGCAAGGGTACCTCCTTCAATCAATATATGTACAAAATTGCTTTGAAATGAAAATCACTTATGTTCTTTGCGTCGCCGTTGTTGGTCTCATGGGCCAGCAATGGCATACAAGCGCACTGCCGTGCGGTACTACCGCCATCTGTCCCCCACCACTCCCCATCGTCCCATACCACTAGCCCCCACCGTCCCCGGTGGGGGAAACGCACATTCTTTCGCCGAGCCGGGTTCAGCGAGAATTCACACGAAGCCGGGCACGCGAGACGCATGCCGCGGCGAGTAAACACCATCACTACACGCAGGAGCGTGTGGTCTAGTATTATATAGTGTGAAGTGGAATTGCATAATATCAGGCTATCTTCTGCAATGTCTTTTGGAAGGTGTCGTAGGTAGGAGTGTCCCAAAGAACGAAGACGATTTTTTTCGGAGTGGTAAATTGTTCCAGATGCTGCTTGGCGACTTTCAGCATCGTCTCGGCGCAAATATGTATATCAAGGCCGCCGATGCCTGCGCCAATCGCTGGAAAGGATACAGAGGAAATGTTTTGTTTGCGGCAAATGTCGAGGCTGGCGCGCGTGCAGCTTTCAAGAACGCTCGCGGTAACCGGACCGCCCGGCGCCATTCCCGCCGCATGTATCACCCATTTGCAGGGAAGATTTCCCGCGCCGGTGAGTGCGGCTTCACCGACGTTGATGCTTCCGTGCTGAAAGCATGCTTCCTGAATCGAAGGACC
>CAZADO010000272.1:0-6963 GCA_964483885.1 uncultured Alphaproteobacteria bacterium
GTCCATTTTTCGTACAATTCTTTCATTAAAATATCATTCGGGATTTCTTTCTGATAAATCAATCCGCAATGGTTGCATTCATTCAGAATGAATTCTCCGTCCTTCAGATACTCAAAATCAATCCCTCCCTGCGAAGAATAGAAGGATTCCAGATACTCTTTGATGGGTGATTTCAGAAATCCACACGTATAAACCACTTTAGAATCTGCTGACGTGCAGCCCGGACAACCATCACGTTTCACGAAATAAGTTTCAGGCATAGCCTTATCCTTTTAAAGAATATACCAAGAGGCATTCGTTGTTTTACAAAACGAAGATCTTACCGACTTACGAGGTTCACTATCCCAAGTTACGAGAAAATCACAGAAAAGCAAGGGAAATTGATATAAACACGAACCATAAGTGACCCAAAGACGAATAAGAAAGTTGTGGCATGGGATAAATAAATTTCTTATATTAAATAGAATTATACGGTTTGCGAAAATGAGGATGAAAATGACTCGTAAGTACAAGAATATTATGGGGATGCTTTTGATAGCGGTGTTCGCGCTTTTTGCTTTTAACGCAGAGGCGGTGCAGGTGCGCCCGAATATGCTCGATTCGCGCCTCGCCGAAGTGGAAATAGCCTCGAAGGCGGATTTGACAATTATCACAGAAGCCGGCGGAATTATCGACAACGTCCAAGGTAATATCGCTCGCGTTTATCTGTTGGAAGAGGACTTTATCTCGCTTCAAACGCGCGGTTATGTTGTGCGCTGGATTCGCGATGAAGCGAAAGAATACGGCCTGTGGCTCACGGAAACGACGAGACATACGGATGATGACCGCGATGATTATCATACGAACGATGAAATCGAAACGCAATTCATCACGTGGCAGGCGACCTATCCGACGTTGTTTTCTTACGAATCCATCGGATTGTCTTATCAAGGACGCGATCTCTGGGCTTGCAAACTTTCCGATAACGTCACCGTTGACGAACCGGAAATCGAAGTGAAATACATTTCAACAATGCACGGCGACGAACCTGTCGGTACGGAAATGTGCATGTATCTTATCGAAGATTTACTGACACAATACGGCATCGATCCGGAATTGACCGAACTGATGGATGATTTCGAAATCTGGATGATTCCGATGATGAATCCTGACGGAAACGCTTTAGTGCAGCGCTATAATGCTCAGGGATATGATTTGAACCGCAATTTTCCGGATAGAGTCGATGATTCCGTCAACACGACCGCCGGTCGTCCGACAGAAGTTGGTCTTGTCATGGACTGGGTGAGTGAACATAATTTTGTTCTGTCCATAAATTTTCACGGCGGAGCGCTGGTTGCCAATTATCCTTTTGACAATAACTACACACATACAAGCGGCATCTACACAGCTTGTCCGGAAGATGATTTGTTTATTCACCTATCCCTGACGTATTCACAATATAATCTGCCAATGTATAACGGTTCTTGGCCGCAGGGAATTACGAACGGAACAGACTGGTATTGCGTGTCCGGTGGAATGCAGGATTGGAATTATGTGTGGATGGGAGATAAAGAAGTCACGGTTGAGCTTGGCAACACAAAATGGCCTTCCGCGAGTCAATTACCGACGTATTGGGCGGACAATGAAACCAGTATGCGAAAGTATTTGCTCGAAGCGAAATATGGTGTGCGCGGTATTGTGACAGACTCTATCACTGGTGATCCCCTGCGCGCAGAGATTATGCTCGAATCCATTCCCTATCTGACCTATAGCACCGCATTGCATGGAGATTATTACCGTATCCTTGAGAATGGCACCTATTCACTGACGTTTTCCGCACCGGGGTATCAGTCGAAGACATTTCCTTCGGTTGTCGTTTCCGGGGGCATACCGACGGTATTAGATGTCGAATTAGCACGGATTCCGAGTCCGGTTATTTCCACTGATCCGACAGTTATCAGTGAGGGAATCGGTATTTGTGATTCGTTAGATGTTTCGTTTACCATTATAAATTCCGGTGATTATGCGCTCAACTGGTCAGCCGAAGAAGGTTTCATTCACGAAGGCGGTTATGGCAGCGCGGTTGGAGCCGGTTGGCGATTTATCGACAGTGACCAGACAGGCGGCCCGGTGTACGATTGGGTGGACATCAGTGGGCTTGGTTCAGAATTGAGTTTCACGTCAGATGACCAGAATCTCGGGCCGTATTCGATTGGTTTTGATTTTCCATTCTATGGGCAGACATTCAATTCCATTCACGTGGCAGCTAACGGATGGATTTCCTTTACATCGTCAGCCACCGGTGAACCCTCATGGCGCAATCAATACCTGCCGGATAATACGATGGCACCTGAAAATATCATCGCTGCTTGGTGGGACGATTTGAGCCCGCAACGCACTGGCGCGGAAGTCCGCATGTACACGAATAATTCGGATAGTCTGATTATTACCTTCAGCAGCGTCGAGAGCTATGCGGATAACGGCCTTTACACGTTCCAGTATATATTGCTCTCGTCTGGAGAAATTGTTTTTCAGTACAATGATATGGGCACGAATCGCTTGAATTCATCGACGATTGGACTGCAAGACAATGATCGCAAGAAAGGCTCAACGGTGATTTATAACGAGCTTTACATTCATGATGCTATGGCTATTTCTTGGTGCCCGAATTCGATGGTTGCGCTTATACCAGACAATGGTACGGTACCGCCGCAAAGTTCGCAGCCGGTAACGGCTCGCCTGAAATCCTGTTGTTTGCCTTTGGGAGCGAGCTCCGGAATTCTTGAAATCACATCGAATGATCCGGCGACGCCGCTGCTGGAAATACAGGTGGATTTGAATGTATCAGCACAACCGCCGCAAGCGGTCACGGATCTCGTGATACTTCCCGAACCGCCGAATGTGCATCTTTTCTGGACGTCGGCGGCTTATGCGAATTCGTACGACATTTATCGCAGCCAGAGTTATCCCGTAGAACTCATACCGGCGAATTTCATCGATAGTGTTACGGATACCCATTACGTCGATACCGGAGTCAGCGCTGAATTCGGCGGTTTCTATGTTGTGACATCCGTACAGTAGGTGCAATTTAATATAAAACAAAAAATCATAGACAGCGATATCGAACTAAAGCATTGAGGTCATACTATGAGAATCGTCCCAAAGCTATTTGTGTTTTCGTTTGTCGTTTTGATGGCGGCGACTGTTTTCGGTCAGGACGTCTATCGCAATCACATGCTGATAGAAGTTTATCCTGAATCCGAAGCGAGACTGAAAGCCCTCTATCAGTTTCATCAATTGGATATCATTCCTGGCCCGTCGCGTGACATCCCGCATATCGCAGCTTATCCGGAAGACCTCGAACTTTTGCAGGCGGAAGGGTATCCCTACGAAATCATCCATGAAAACCTCGAAAAATTCTATGCGGATCGCATCGACGGTCGGTTGGACGATATGGGCGGCTATCATACTTACAGTGAAATCGTTACTTTCTTAGACCAGATTCATGCGGATCATCCCACGATTACGACGGCCAAATTCAGTATCGGGCAATCTCTCGAAGGACGCGAGATCTGGGGTATCAAGATCTCCGACAATCCCGACGTGGACGAGAACGAGCCGGAAGTTTTCTTTAACGCGCTGACTCACGCCCGGGAACCAATGGGCATGGAAGTGCTGTTATATTTCATTGATTATCTGACAGACAATTATGGCGACAGTGCTGATGTGACCTACGTTGTCGATAATCGCGAGATATTCGTTATTGCCTGCATGAATCCCGATGGTTATGTCTACAACGAAACGACGAATCCGGGCGGCGGCGGCATGTGGCGAAAGAATCGTAAATATGATAGTGGGAGCGGCTGCTATGGCGTTGACCTCAATCGCAATTATGGCGCTTACTGGGGTTATGATAATGACGGTTCATCGCCATATCCCTGCGATCCAACCTATCGCGGGACCGCCGCTTTCTCAGAGCCGGAAACCCAAGCTGTACGCGACTTCATCCTATCGCGAAATTTCGTCAGTGGCTGTGACAACCACACTCATGGGGAATGGCTTCTTGTTCCCTATGGCTCAAGCAGCTTTGGAGGCGACGGATATACGGACGACCATGACACCTTCATGATGGTTGTTGACTCGATGGCTCAACTCATTTACGAGGTCAGAGGCACTTGGTACACAGCAGGACCTCCATGGGAGACCCTTCATTATAATGTGAACGGCGGTTCGTTCGATTGGGAATATGATTCCGTAGGAATGTTCTCGATCTCGCCGGAGCTCGGAACTTCTTTCTGGCCGTCCTCAGGAGATATTTTGCCTTCATGCCAAGAGTGGCTTCCGGCGAATATTTTCTTTGCTCGCATCGCAGGCTCCCTCGCCCCGCGGCCGTATGCCATTGCGTATAATGGCCAGTGCCAGAGCGAGTGGTCCGGTGACGGCGATGGTGCGACCGAACCGGGCGAAGGACTGGAACTGACGGTGACGATAGAAAATTCCGGAACAGATTTGCTTGTTAATCTGCACGGTACCCTCGCCACGACGGATCCCTATGCTTCCGTGGCGCAGGCGGAGTCCGATTGGCCGACCTTAGCCAGCGACGAAACTGGCGAGAACACAACCGATTTTCAAGTGTCGGTCTCAGCAGGTTGCCCGGCAACCTATTTCATTCCGCTTACGCTTCATATGACTGCGGACGGCGGACTCGATACGACGCTGAACCTTATGGTGACGGTCGGCGTCACGATGCTGGCCGACGATGTTGAAAGCGGCACTGGAGAATGGATAACAGGCGGTACCGGCGACCTTTGGCATATCTCGACACGCCGGGCAGACTCTCCTACCCATAGTTGGTATTGCGGCAATGAAGTCGGCGGTGAGCACAACAACAACATGAACTGCTGGCTTCTTTCGGATATCCTGATTTTACCGGCGGACGCAACTTTATCCTGGGATCATTGGTACGATCTGGAATTCGGTTATGACTACGGCTATGTCGAGATGGACACGGGCACAGGCTGGACGGCCGTGGGCTCCTCGGTCAATGGCGCATCCGGTAGCTGGGTTCATGAAGAAGAAGATCTCGGTATCACATGCAATGGAACGATGGCGCAGATTCGGTTCCGTTTGTTCAGCGATACATATGTGACCGAGGAAGGCTGGTATATTGACAACGTCTCCGTGACTGGCCCTCCTGGAAAGGTTACGGACCTGGTAATCTCCTCAGACGGTAATGACATCCACCTCTACTGGCAAGCATCTTCCAACGCAGGCGGCTATAGTATTCGTCGTTCGCTCGAACCGTTCGGTACCTTCACTGAAATCGGAACCGTTGTTGCAGATTCATTGCATTTCGAGCATACGAATGGCGCGGTGTCAGACGTCCGCGCATTCTACATCGTCGTCGCCACGGATTAGAACTTGCATTTGTCCAAATTCTTTCTTATTAAAGAAGCCATAGGATTGATAATCCTGTGGCTTCTTTATTTTCGCCGTGGTGTATCTCCAGATGCACCCGGAAAACGATTTCACCGCCGAGCCGGGTTCAGCGCAAATCCCGTTGGCTTACCGATGAATTCAGCGCGCGTAACCCGGCCGGAATAAAAGAATTATTTCACCCCCATACCGCCGAGCCGGGTTCAGCACAGAGTCAGATTCACGATATACAGTTGACACAGATAACCCGGCCGGAATAAAAATTGGAGAATTATTTTGCTGCGGAAAATTTCTATTCTTATTTTTGCACTATCCATAGCGGTGTTCGAGTGCTATGCCGCATCACCTCGTCTGGTTTGTGCCCAACACGCGATGGTCGTCAGCGCCGAATCTCTGGCGACACAAGTCGGTTTATCTGTTTTAAAGAGTGGCGGCAACGCAGTTGACGCTGCCGTTGCGACCGCGCTTGCGCTTGGTGTCACCGAAGGGTACAGCTCCGGCTTGGGCGGAGGTTGCTTCATTCTGATTCGAATGGCGACGGGAGAAACCGTAGCGATTGATGGCCGTGAAACTGCCCCGATGAAAGCGACACGCGACATGTATATCCCGCGCGATACGCTTTCGCCGACGGATATGTCCCAGACGGGAGTTTTAGCCGCGGGTGTGCCCGGAGAACTTGCCGCGCTCGATTTGGCATTGAAGAGATTCGGTCGATTGCCGCTCTCGCAAGTTATCAAAGGCGCGATTGCTCTCGCCGATACCGGCTTTCCGATTTCGAGATTTTACTGGGAGCGGCTCGAATACCACAAAGAAAAACTGAGCCGATTTCCCGGTACGCGAAACGTCTTTTTCACCAGTGATACGACGGTTCTTCAGTGGGGCGGGCGGCTGATTCAAAAAGACCTTGCCGAAACGATGCGCGCCATAGAGAAAGCCGGAGTGGACACATTCTACAGCGGACCGATTCCGCAAAAGATTGTGGATTTTGTCACGGCGGAAGGTGGTATTCTTACGCTGCAGGATTTCGAGAATTACCGCCCATACGCCCGTGAACCAATTCATGGGGATTATCACGGCTACGAAATTCTGTCCATGCCTCCGCCGAGTTCCGGCGGTATTCACTTGGTCGAAATTCTGAATATTATCGAACAAATGGGAATCGGTTATCTCGGAGCGGGAAGTGCCGAGGCGACGCATGCGATGGCGGAAGCTATGTCGCGAGCTTTCGCTGATAGAGCGGTTTATCTTGGAGACCCGGATTTCTGCAAGATTCCTATGGAAGGATTGACGTCGAAAGCGTATGCGTCCGAGCTTCGCGCAGAAATTCACCGTTGGGAGCATGTGAACCCTCCCGGCGCAGGCATTCCTCCCGGATGGATACCGGATACGACAGACGGTCACACGACGCATTTGTGCGTCTTGGATGAAGACGGCAACGCGGTGTCGTTAACCGCGACTGTCAACACAGGTTTCGGCAGCGGCGTCGTGGTGCCCGGTGTGGGAATTATTCTGAATAACGAAATGGACGATTTCGTTACGAATCCCGGC
>CAZADO010000273.1:0-11758 GCA_964483885.1 uncultured Alphaproteobacteria bacterium
CTTGACGCGCATAACCTAAGTACGGGAATTCAACATCAACGCGTTGTCCTGCTGAAGGCGTTACTGCTTCCTGCAATTTCTGAACAGCTTCTTCAGTTGTCTTTACAGAAGTATGAGTGGCAGCAAGCTTAGGTATTTCTATAGCGGCATTTCGATTGAAAATCTCTGATGCTATGCTTTTACCCTTGGATGTTTGGGCTTGAGTAGATTTTTCAGTTTGCGGCGCATCGAGACCTGTTTTCACAGGAATAACTGATTCCTTAGGGGGACTGATTGAAAACGTTTTTGTTTGCAAAACATCTTTCGCAACCGAAGATTTCAGGGGAGTTTCTAAGGGCTTCTCCACAGATTGCGGAACAGTTGGCTTTTCTCGGACAATATCATTGCCAGAAAAAGTGTTCAGTCTTTGAACGGGTTTGGCACCTTGTTCGGATGCCGTTCTAACAGCGAGCTCTTTTACAGGTGAATTCTTCTCAACTGAGCGAGCAGGTTCCTTCGCGACATCGCGTGAAACAATGCGTTCTTTGATAGTATTGTCCTGTGTTGAACTCTTGTGACTCACGGTATTTGTTTCAATTTTAGTAGTATTTTTAGATTTTGCACTATATTTATGGTTTATTTCATTTGAAACGTTTTCGAGGACTTGTTTTTTTGTCTGCTGTACAGTCTCCGGAGGCTTGGGAGAATCCGTTCTATTCGAGTGGATTGATTCATCGTTTTGTGCTTGCTTTTGCACTGGCGAACTATCGCTCTTAGGTGTGATACCTTTCATATTGCTAAAGGTTTTAGGATTGTATTCTTGACGGATGCTTTTCGCTTTTCCGAATGTTTGTGGAATATCAGACTTCACATAGTCAGGTTGCTTCGTCGCAGCGCTTTTTTGCAGTGCTGGTTTTGTCTCACGACCAACAAGCTTCGCTTGGGTTTTTGTATCATCGTTCACCTTAGGCACCGTAGTGTCAGTGCTCTTAGTATCAATATTGTGCGATGACTTGCCCGTAGTGCGACTCTCCGTAGAAACACTCTTTGGTGCACCTTTCTTTGATAGAGCAGTCAACGGAATTTCTTCGGAGACAACCGGTTTTGTCGTTGCGCGTTGAGTTAATGGACTTACTCTTTCTGGCGTTGAAGTAGTACTGCGAAGCGATTTCAATTCGGATGCTGTAATATTCTTATCTGACGAGATCGTGTTCGTTTTCTTATTCAGCACCGGAGTCGGAGCTTTTGGAACGGAGCGATTATCATGAATGCTCGTTTCACTGTTCACGCCTACATTCTTGGAAGTTGGTAGGGTGGAAGCTCCTTTATTCATCGTAGAAATCGCAGGGCGCAGAGTCTTCGTTTCAGAACGAATGTCATCCGATGTGTAAACAGTTTGTTCGTTTCGCGAGGATTTTACTGTCGTGTTTGAAGAAGGAGCAGTTGATGGAGATTTACTTGAAACTGCTTGGCGAGTTTTTCCCACATTTTGCGAAACAGGCTTTTGCGTTGTATTTGCCGGAGTCTTTTCATGGGATTGATTCGGCTCAGTCTTTGTTGCAACGGTTTTCTTGGAGGCACTCTGCAAAGGTGTTGAGATATGTCCGCGCTGAGGAATCACATCGACATTCTTATGCGACACATGTGTAGATTCCGGTGCTTTAGATGAAGGAGTATTCCTTTCTGTGGTAGAAGTACGTATGGCTGTTTCTTTATTGTTAGGCGTAACATCTTTCGCTATGGTATTAGTACGTTTTGGCGCAGGGGCTTTCGAAGAAACGGATACCGTGCCCTTTGTATTCTGAAGAGAGTGTTTGGGTGTTACAGAATCCTTTGCACTTGTTTGTCGAGTGACGGTCTCACCTTGTGGAGTACCTTTATCGCGAGAAACGGTGACAAGAGAATCCTTTTGCTCCCCGGCTTGAACAGTCTTTTCGGATGTTCCCAAATTCTTTAGTTCGTTTTGTGCAGTGTTCTTTGCACTTTCTATGACAGTCTTATTGCGGGAACTCAAAACGGCAGAACCATCGGATTTTCCAGTATAGGTCGGTCTTGCGTCGGATTTTACGGTTTTAGGAGTATTTTTGTCAGTAGGATCCGTTTGCTTATTAACAGAGATACCATTGCCGAGCTTCTTCGCTTCTGCCGGGTTGTTAGGTTGGACAGAATTTGCTTGTTTGGTCTCAGCATGAACAGATTGAACCGTTGTTTTCGACAGAACCTTTGCCGAAACCTGCTCTTTACCCAGAGACGTTATCTCTTTTGAATTTGGCTTGCCTTTATCTATCTTCAAGGCTCCCTTTTCTGAAGGAGTCTCAGATTTCGCTGAGGAAGCTTTGGAACTTGGGAGTGCTTGTTCGACAGCAAGCGGAGTCTGCGGATTTGCTCCCAAGGACTGTAAGACACTATGTTGAAGATTCTTCGCGACGGTCTCTGTTTTCAGAGTCTTCGGTGGCGAGTCAAGTACAATCTTTTGACTTGAATCTGAGGCAGGTGTCGATTTGCCACTTGCTGTTTTCAATTCTTGAGTTTTATTGTTACTCTGTTGTGATTCATTATGAGATGAAGTGGAAATACCTTTTCCCGAGGTTTTTGAGATAACCTTCTCGCTTTTCGAAGGCAGAGTGATACTCTTCAGGAGTTCCGTCAGGAATCCCGCAGAATTTGAACGCAATCTCGACGATGCTGTTTTCGTCGTGCCTTTCGCAAGGCCGACAAGATCTATGAGTGTAGAACCTTTCATCTCGATGCTTGATCCACCATACAAGTCATTAGTCGGGAAATTCGTACCGAGCGTTCAATCGGCAATAAACTCATAATCTTGGCGGCTGATCGCTCGCGCATACGCATGAATATGGCTACAATGGTCTCATCCGAAAGATGTACCATTATCGGAGCGGCTTCATTTGGTTTCATCGATTGCAAAAGTTTTGACAGCCGCTGAAATTGCTTTATATCTCCCTGTGACACAGCTGCGGTTAATTGAGCCGCTTGCTCTTCAGGTTGTTCGGCAACCGTTTCTTCTATGGGTGCTGTATAAGACGTGTCCATGTGGGACGTGTCCATATCCTGTGTCGTTTCGGGAGTAATTTTATTAGCTTTTTCGGGTACGGATGCAAGGGTTGAACTGTCAGCGTTGGGCTTATCATGGGTTTGACTATCTTTTATAGCTTCAGCGAGAGGTGCTTTCACAGTCTGCACAGAATCATGTTCGGCGTGCGCTGTTGAATCGGACATCTCGGCTCCAGCGAGCAGTTCAGGGACAGCACTCTTGGGCTGTGTTGCTTTGAGGATGAAAAACATGGCAACATTGATGACGACAACGCTACCTATAACGATGATAAGATTTTTCAGCGTGAGCAAATCTTTCATTACAACGTTCTCCTCAAATTGCGAGTGTGAGCGGCAATTTCATCAAGAAGTTTATCTTCATAGCGCGATGCATCCCGCTGCCAATCGCTCTGCCGAAGCTCCCGCAGTTTTTCCAGAACGCGTGTTTGTCTGCGGGCTTCCGTAAAAATAGTCCGTCGTTCTTCTTCTTGTTGTGAAGCATCATGGATGCGCCCAGTCTGCACTGTTTTAGCGTTTTCGACGCGATTCCGATATCGCAAATCCGCTGTATGAACCCAAGCTTCAAAAACATTTTTCTGATTCTCGCGCATGACTCGCTGAATATCTTCCACTTCCTTTTCAAGAAGCTCCAGTCTCTTTTCTTCTTCCTGTCGCTTCCGAATCGCTGTTTGCAAAACTTCCTGTTCCCGCCGTTCATGAATACGTCGAACATCGAGAACTTTCTGAAGTCGAAACAAAAACTTCTTCACGACCCGTCCGTGATTCTCAAGAGTTCCTGAAGTGCCATTTCGCCGGTCGCCCCTTCTTCAAGAGGTTGTCGCAGATATGTTTCTATTTCAGGAAGTTTTTCAATCGCCGTATCAACCCGCGCATTAGAGCCCTTCGAATAAGCGCCAATATGAATGAGATCTTCCGCATCCCGATACGCCGAAAGCCATTCTCGAAATCGAGAGGCGGCAGCCAAATGAGCTGGATCGGCAATATTCACCATCACTCTGCTGATACTCTCTAAGATATCAATCGATGGATAGTGTCCCATAGATGCAAGTTTGCGGGACAGAACAAAATGACCATCCAAAATCGACCGCGTCGCGTCGGCCACCGGTTCCAGCATATCGTCTCCTTCAACGAGCACCGTATAAAACGCCGTAATACTTCCATGACGGCCTGCGCCGGTTCGCTCAAGAAGTTTCGGCAGCGTGGCGAATACAGACGGCGGATACCCCTTCGTCGCTGGAGGTTCCTGCAGCGAAAGTCCGATTTCCCTCAGTGCTTGACAATATCTTGTGATGCTGTCAACGAGCAGCAATACACGCAATCCTTTATCGCGAAAATACTCAGCAATCGTCGTGGCCACCATAGCGCCGCGAGCACGCAGCAGAGGCCACTGGTCAGAGGTGACGGTGACGACCACGCTGCGGCGTCGTGCATCAGCTCCTAAATCATTCTCAATAAACTCCCGAACCTCACGACCTCGTTCGCCGATAAGTCCGATGACGATAACATCCGCGTCCGTATAACGCGACATCATTCCAAGGAGGATGCTTTTCCCAATACCCGAACCGGCGAAAATCCCCAGTCGCTGTCCCGAACCGACAGTAAGCAGTCCGTCAATCGCGCGAACGCCGACCGACAAAGGTTCCGTAATTCTTGCGCGATGAAGTGGATCAGGAGCTGGAGCGGAAACCGAACGGAATTCCTCAGACTCGATGTTTCCGCCTTCGTCAATCGGTCGCCCGAGACCGTCCACGATGCGACCAAGTAATCCGGGTCCGACGCCGATGCGAAGTGGCTGTCCTAAAGCGGTCGCGATATCTCCGGGACCCAATCCCGCGGTTTCTTCAAGAGCCATGAGCAGCGTGTAATGCTGTCGGAATCCAACGACTTCCGCCAGCAACGAGCCGGTCGAGGTATCCACACGACATAATTGCCCAAGAGGGACACGCGGTCCGCGGGATTCGATGACGAGACCGGTAACCCGTTCAACACGTCCGCGCCGCAGGTAAGCATCAAGCGACGGGATGCGTTGACTGTATTTCGACAGTAGGGTAGGCATCGCCATGTTTAATGATTCTCCTCGTTCGGACTTTCGGCAAGCAAAGCACGCAAACGATTAAGCTGATTATCCAACTGGCCGTCCAATATTCCATTTTCCGTTTCAAGAACGCAGCCCCCTCTGTCGATAGTATCATCCATTTGAAGATGCAGCGGACCGCCTTTGGTAAGTTCCTTCGAGAGTTCTTCTTGAACGTTTTCCAAAATCTTCATATCCTCAGGATTCACTCGCAGTGTGACATCGTCGGCATTTACGATTTTTTGCAGCCCCGCGCGAACCGAATCGATAATCGCTTCCGGCTGTGTTTGAATTTCTCGCGCAAGGACTTTGGCACTGATTTTAAAAGCGAGTTCGACGACGTCTTTTTCATAACGTCGGATAAGTTCTTCTTTTTCGGATTGAATCATTTGTATCCAGTTTTGCAGAAGCTCCAGGGCTGGATTGATTTCTTGAACGCCTTCTTCTCGACCTTTGCGCTCTCCGTCAGTAAAGCCTTTTTGATAGGCGGTTTCGCGTTCTTTGGTGAACTCGGTGCGTTGAGCTTCCAAGCGCTCGGTAATCTGAAGATTTGCTTCCGCATGACTGAGTTGATGTTCATGAACGTCATCCGTTCGAACAACACCACAAAAATAGTTCACCGGCCGCTCCTGGAACTTTTCGAATTGAGCCAGAGGCAGCTCCAGATTGGATTCGTGATTTACAATGCGGTTTTTTCTTCTTGGACCGGTCGGAGTCTTCATTATTCCACCATCGCTTCGCCTTTGGTTCCACCGACAACAACAACAAGTCCCTGCTCCTCAAGACGCCGGATGATATCGACAATGCGCTGTTGTGCGTCTTCGACATCTTTCAATCGAACAGGGCCCATATATTCCATTTCTTCCTTGATGAGATTGACAGCTCGCTCGGACAAATTCGAAAAGATTTTCGTTTTGGTCTCTCCGGCAATATGCTTTAGAGCCAGAGCCAGCTCTTTATTGTCCACTTCTTTAAGTACTTTTTGAATAGAACGATCATCCAGTGTGACAATATCTTCAAAAACAAACATGAGATTCTTGATTTCCGTAGCGAGTTCCGGAGCCCGTTCATTGATTTTCGATAAGATAGAACGTTCCGCAGATTGTCCGATGAGATTCAGGATTTCCGCGATGGATTTCACCCCACCGAGTTTGCTGGTCGTTTGAGAAAAATCGATGCGCGATTCCAAGACAGCTTCGACGGACGAAATCGTTTCCGGTGACACGCGCTCCATCGATGAAAATCGCAGCACGACCTCCGCTTGAAGCTCGGGAGGCAGGTCAGCTAAAATCGTTGACGCCTGAGAAGGATTGAGTTGCGCCAAAACGAATGCGATTGTCTGCGGGTGCTCTTTCTGTATAAAGGATAAGAGCTGGTTGGGATCGACATCCTTGAGAACATTAAATCCTTTAACCCTCATCAATCGCTCGAGACGACGCATGAACTCAACAGCTCTCTCTTCACCAATGGATTTCTTCAGAAGTTCTTCCGCGAAGCTTGCACCTCCAGCAGCGATATACTCCTGAGCGCGCATCATATGATAATATTCGTTGATAACATCAAAGACACGCTCGGAATCAACGTTGCGCATATTGAGGACTTCCCGGGCAACGTTTTCGATTTCGTCTTCTTGCAGATTTTGAAGAATATTGGCGGACACTTCCGTTCCGACGGTAATCATCAGAATGGCGGCTTTTTGAACGCCTTTGAGAGGTTTTTTACCTATTTTCGTACTCATGGCTCCGATCTTCGATTAACCAACTGCGAAAGAGTTGAGTGGCTTGTTCCGGTTTTTCCTCGATGAATTTAGAGGCGCGTTTCGTTAGTTCAGCTCTCTTGACCGTCTCTTCTGAAATTTCGGCATCCTCGATTTCGATGGTACTTGGACCTTTTTGCTTGAAAATCACTCGAGGACCATCGGGAGTATCGATAGTCTCAGTAGCTGCAGTCTGCATGTCTTGAGTCGCTGAAGGTGATGATCTGCCCGGAGGCAGTCCGGCGGCGGAAGGTGCTCCGGAAAGTTGAGCTGGATTTGGTTCCATGCTCGGCAGTCGCGGCAACGTTCCGCTGAGTTTGCGGAGAAGGCTGCGCGCCAAGAAAAATATCCCAATGATGATAAGTCCCAAAATCACTTTTTCAAGAACACGCAACAGGAAACGCTGCTGAAATTCCGGGTTGCCGGTTGCTACAGGTTCTTCGAATCTCTCGAAAGGGAAAGATACAATACTAATCTGATCCTGTCGCTGTTCATTAAATCCCACCGCCGACTTAACCAGTGTGGTAAACTTGTTCAATTCAGCAGGAGTCCGGTCAACAAATTCGTGAGACTCCGTCCCGTCATCATTCGTGGTCGTGATATACGTTCCATCCACCAGTATGGAAACAGAGAGCCGCTCAATATTCCCGACTTCGGGAATGATGGTTTCCACCGTGCGGGGCACTTCATAATTCGTAACGGATCTCTCTTCCGTGGTCGCCCCGCTCAATTCCTGTCTCTCTTCGCTGCGAATCGCGATAGCTTCATTGTCATAGGATTCGATAGTTTTTTCGGTGCGATTCCAGTTGAGTTTCGCTGAGACTTTAACTTGTGATTTACCGGGTCCGACGACATCATCGAGCAAAGCCTTCGCCTTGTCCGTCAGTGCTTTTTCCAATGAATATTGTACATCCAACTGCGTGGATGTGAGCCCTGCAGCTGTACTACTGCCGGATGAACTGGACAAGAGATTCCCGAGCGCATCGACAATCGTGATATTTTCCACATCCAGCCCTTCGACGGCATAGGCAATGAGATACGAGATGCCCTGTATTTGTTTTTGCGTCGGTTTGGCATTTGGATTCAAGCGCAGCACAATGGAAGCTGTCGGAGGTTTTTTATCTTCTTCGAAAAGTGTCGGAGCAGGCAAAACCAGATGGACACGCGCGGATTCGATTTCTTCCAATTCCCCAATCGTCCGGGACAATTCTCCTTCCAACGCCCGATGATGATTCATGCGCTGCATAAATTCGCTCATCCCAAGCATCGGTTTATCGAAAAGCTCATAACCCAGTTCTCCGGAACTGGGTAAATTCAGACCGGCGAAATGCAGCCGCTGCTCATAGACAGTATTCTGCGGAACAAGAATCTGACTCCCGCCGTCGGAAAGACGATACGGAATCTTGTTCTCACGCAGGACGTCAGCGATTTTAGCGGCGTCTTTTCCGCTCAACTCAGAATAGAGAGCGACATAGGGAGATTTTGTTGTCCAAGTGACGAGCAGCACAGCCATCGTCAAGATAAGCGTCGCCGAAAGAACAAGTCCGGCTTTTTGTCCGATGGTCAGCCGCTTCCAGAAATCGTTGAGCGGTCCGAGAAAGTTTGGTAAGGATTGTGCCACGATTTACCCTGTGTTTGTTCGTTCGATGCTGCCGATTAAATTTGCATTCGCATCAATTCACGATACGCATCGACAACTTTATTCCGCATCTCAATAAGCAATTGCATGGCGATGCCCGCTTCCGTGGACGCCGTCATGACTTCGTGGATGTCCTGAACCTGACCGGTGGCGAAAGCGAGCGTCTTCTCTGCCGAAACCTTCTGCAGTTCATTGACATTTTGAATAAAATCCGAAAGCGTATCTCCAAAACTGGATTCCTCGACAGTCGGTTTAAGTTGTGGAACTTCCCGTGGGTTTTGCGGGAAATTGGGAAGTGTTCGTATGCCTATTGGAATATCTGACATATCAGCACCTTATATCAATGTGATAACCTCGAACCGGTGGCGTCGGAAAAGGATTGGCTTCTTTGTCGCCATCCGAATTCCTCGCGGCGGTGACCTCCGAAAGTTTCTGCATGGCCAGACGCCTCGCTGTACCAAGATAATCGATGCCGGAAGCGCTGTTTTGCGCCGGGAGCGTATGACCAATGGGAAGTTGAATTCTCATTTACAAATCCAATGACTTTCGCATCATTTGCTTCGATGCATTAAAAGCGGACACATTCGCTTCAAATGCGCGAGTGGCGGAAATGAGTTCGGTCATTTCTGTCACGATGTCCACATTTGGATAACTGACGAATCCTTCATCATTCGCATCAGGATGCCCCGGATCATACACATCTCGCATCGGGCTTTGATCGTCGTTGATCTGAGCGGAAACACCCTGCAGGGTCTGTTGTTGAATATCTCCCAATTGCAGATTCATATGATAGGAATCCGTGCGAACCGCTTTACTGCTCTGCTGAACCGCCTCCTGCATTTGAGTGCTGAAGGAAGCTTCCTCCGCAAAGGTCACAACTTGCCGGCGATACGGTCCGCCTCCCGCGGTTCGTGTCGTTTCGATATTCGCAAGATTCTTGGCGACGACTTCCAGTCTTTTCCGCTGTGCTGTAAGTCCGGATGTGGACAGATTCATCGATGAAAAGAGTGGGGTGAGATCCATGACAGATTGCTCCTGCATATTTCTATGACATCTCTTAATAACAATTATCGTGCCGATGCAGAAAAACCTCATGTTCTGTTGTAAGAATATCATTTTCAACGGGTGAAGGTTCATTCAAAAGGAAGGAATCGTCCTGTACATACCACATCTGCTGGCAGAAATTTCCTATGCAAGTGCTTGCAGTTTCTTTAATCATTTTCTACAATTTGCGATAGACTATGTTACATCGTATCCCCCTCTCGTGGTGCCGGGCGGCAATCCGCTTAACACCTGAGCATAAAAAAACCGCCGGACTAAGAAGCCCAGCGGCAAAAATCCACTATCAATAAAACTGCGCAAAGGCTACACAGCAATTCCCTCCGTCCGATATTCCCGCAGTTTGTTGCGAAGCGTCCGGATAGAAATCCCCAGCGTTTCTGCGGTCTTGGTGCGATTACTGTTGTTCTCTTTTAGCGTTTTGAAGATAGCCATCCTCTCAATCTCACGTAGTGTGATAGGGAGATCTTCTCCTGCCGGAACTACGAAGCCCGGTATGCTTGCGCTCTCATCCATAAACAGATGTTTCGGAGCAATCTGCCTGTCCATGCACATAATCACCGCGCGTTCGATTTTATTCTCAAGTTCGCGCACATTCCCCGGCCACGAATAATTCATTAGAATATCGAGCGATTCTTGGCTCAGAGATTCGATGGGACGATTGTATTCTTTGGCGTAGATAGACAGAAAATGATTAACTAGAAGGGGAATATCTTCCTTTCGCTCCGAAAGCGACGGCATAAAAATCGGACAGACATTCAAGCGATAGTAAAGATCCTCTCGGAATTTCTCTTCCCGTAGCATTGTTTTTAGATCTCGATTGGTCGTGGCGATAATCCGGGCATTCGTCTTCATCGTCTCTCGCCCGCCCAGACGTTCGAATTCTCTCTCCTGCAGAACGCGCAGCAGCTTCGCCTGCATATTGGGACTCATCTCGCTTATTTCGTCGAGCAGCAGCGTACCGCCGTTGGCCAGACTGAAACGTCCTTCGACCGTTTTGATCGCTCCGGTAAACGCGCCCTTTTCATGCCCGAAAAGCTCGCTTTCCATCAGAGTGTCGGGCATGGCCGCGCAGTTGATTTTGATAAAAGGACCCGAACGGTTCGGACTGTTGACATGAATCGCTCGCGCAACCAGTTCCTTGCCCGTACCGCTATCTCCCTGAATGAGAACGCTGGCTTTGGATGAACTGACCATCTCCAGCGTTTCATAAAGTTTCAACATCTTGGAACTCGCTCCAATGATGTTGTCGAATCGGAAGCGTGTTCCAAGCTGCTGCTTCAGATGCGTGTTTTCATAGACGAGATCTCGGTATTTGAATACCTTTTCAACACAGAGCAGGAGATCATGAGGCGCAAAGGGTTTCTGTACATAATCATACGCTCCTTCGCGGATAGCGGTTACCGCATCTTCAATCGTTCCATATGCGGTAATCATAATGACATCCATGGTTGGGTAGGTCTGCTTGATATGCTTCAGGAGTGTCAGCCCGCTCATCTTGGGCATCTTCACATCACTGATGACAAGATCAACCGGAAATTCCGCGAGTGCATCCAGTGCACTCTGCCCGTCAGAAAATGCGACAACTTCGAGATGCTTACGACGTAATGTTTCGCAAATAAAATCCCTCATATGAAATTCATCATCCACAACCATAACGCGATTTTTCGACATAAGATGCCCTCAGAGTTTAATATGAACAGATTCTAATACGATTTCCATCTCCCCACGTTTTATTGACAATAAAGAATTCTCCTTTGAAAACTTTATCGAACTCTTGAAAGGAAAATACGGATAAACCGATAGGAAAGTCACTGAGATATGTTTAGTAGTGCCCCTACAGTCAATATACCTGAAACCCTTGCCTGGAGCGGGTTTCCGGGTTTTTTGAACCGGGAAAACGGCACCAATATAACCAAACTTTTTGGCTTTGTCAAGAACTTTTTGCCCAGGGAAGCAATTGCCTTCTGACCGAGTATATAGCTTGATTTTGTGCGCTTTTTTTGGTAAGTTTATATAGGTTAATGAAAGCGAAGTACATGGAATCACCTTACATCCGCATTCGAGGTGCGCGAGAACATAATCTGAAAAACATCGATGTCCTCTTGCCTCGCAATCGCCTCATCGTCATCACAGGCCTCTCCGGTTCCGGGAAATCGAGCCTTGCTTTTGATACTCT
>CAZADO010000274.1:0-3745 GCA_964483885.1 uncultured Alphaproteobacteria bacterium
TCCTGCCCGACATCCAATTCATCTTCGAAAGCTGTTCCGCGGCGCATTCCGGCCACGTACGCTGTTCCGATATAGTCCAGCTTCTGAAATTCCTTGCATTCGCCGGCAAAAGTAAGCATGTTTTTCACACCGCCGACATTAGTCAGCCGGGCATCTTCCAAACTAAGGTCAAAGCGAGCCGCCGCGGCGCAGTGGATAATCTTTGAAACTTTTCCGGAGAGTGATTGATAAGATTGGGCATCCAAGCCTAACCGTTCTTGTGATACATCTCCTTCAAAAATCTGCAGTCGATTTGACCAACGCGCATACGCCTCAGAACCGCACGCTTCACGGAGACTTTGTTCGATTCGCGTTGCGGGAGAGATTCCATGACGACTTCGTACAATCAAGTTGATTCGCTGGTCGGTTTTTTCAAGCCACGTGCCTAACAAATGTTGACCGATGTATCCTGTTGCGCCGGTCAGGAGAATTTCATTTTCTGTATGTGCCATTTTCATCCTATGTGTACATGGAATCGATTAAATCATGATATTTTTCAGCGATAGCTTTCCGCCTCACTTTCAGTGTTGGAGTCAACAGACCATTTTCAACCGAGAATTCTTCAGAGATTAATTGAAAAGCTTTTATTTTTTCGCATGTAGCGCAGTCCTCTGTTGCCTGCTCGATTTCTTGAGTGATAAGTTTACGAATTTCCTCATGTTGCATAAGCGACGAATATCCTTCAAACGCAATTCCTCGCTTCTGCGCCCAAGTTTCGATGGCATCACGCTGCGGGACTATTAGCGATGTAATATACTTCCTTTTGTCGCCGAAAACAACAACTTGTGATATATATGGACTCCGTGTGATTTTTCCTTCAATAACTGCCACAGGAATGTTTTTACCGTAAGATGTGATGATTAAATCCTTTATCCGACCGGTAATCACGAGATTACCTTTCTCATCAAATCGTCCCTGATCCCCTGTATGCAGCCAGCCCTCGCTGTCCAATGTGCCCGCTGTGGCCGAAGCATTATTCAAATAGCCGCGCATCACATTCGGGCCTTTCACTTGAATTTCATCGTTTGCTCCAACACGAACCTGAACTCCATCGACTGGTTTTCCGACCGTTCCAAGCGTGTTATTGTGCGGTGCATTGCAGCATACCACAGGAGAGGTTTCAGTCAGGCCGTAACCTTCTACAATATTGAATCCTAAAATATGGAATGCCTTGGCGACTTTCCTATCCAGCGGCGCTCCACCCGACGCAATAAGTCTGAGCCTTCCGCCTGCTAATTGCCGAAAGGTTGAACCGACAAACTTGTCCAAAACAGCGCATTTTGCTCGCAGTGAATACGGAACTCGTCTATTCTGATAACTCAAATTAGCCATCGTGTTCAGACATCGCATCGCCGATGAAACAAGCCATTGCCCGAGAGGCGATTTGCGCTGTACACCTACCACCGCTTGCTCGAAAGCTCTCTCTATTACCCGCGGCACAGCAATCAAAACGGTTGGACGAATCGTAGCGACATCAGCAGCCACCGTGGTAAGAGCTTCGGCATAGGCGATGGTTCCGCCACCGAAAAGAATCGCGTAGTAACCGCAGGTGCGTTCGAACATGTGACACAGAGGAAGGTAGGAAACCACGACATCGGCGGACGTCACACGGAAGCGGGATACGATGGCTTGAGCATTGGAAACGATATTGGCATGAGTCAGCATGACTCCTCTCGGATTGCCGGTTGTCCCGGAGGTATATACAATCGTCGCAATGTCCTGCTCAGATGCCGGGTGCTCTTCCTCCGTTGAATTGCACGGTTGGCAAAGTTCCGCACGGAAATCCAACATATCCGAATTTCCATCAGGACTGTTGTCGATGACAACACATGTTTTTAATGTTGGCGTTTGTGATTGAACGCTTGCCACGAGCTCCGCCAGCGCCTGATTCTCCACCACAATGAGCTTCATCTGCGAATCGATGATGATGTATTTCAGCATTGAAGCGTGTGTAGTAGGATAAATGGGAACGACAACCGCTCCTAACTTGAGTGCCGCAAGGTCACTAATCGCCCATTCCGGACGGTTGCAGGAGAAAATTCCAACAACATCTCCTTTGCCGATACCGAGTCTGGTAAAATTATTTGCGACGGTCTTCACAGATTGCAGGAGTTCGTCGTAGCTGATTTCGACGAATTGCCCACGCTTTTTGTATTTCAGCGCCGCATGCTCTGGGGTGCGGCACGCGGCACTTTCAAACATTTTGTACAGATTAGCTGCTGACATAGTTTGTCACCATTTGGCTGTTTCGGTTTGCGGCTCTGTCATCGAATCAATGAACGATAACCGATCATGCTAATTGCGAGCAATCGCATATCCGATGATGAACGACACTCGGTTGCCATCAGGATTTGTGGTATAGACGAGATTGAGCGGGATGCTCACCCCGCCATAGTTGAACGTCTTTCCAACTCCAACAACCAACGCTGTTGGGGACATATCACCCGTACCATAGACAACGTTGGGTCCGAGTCCGAATTCGTAACCGCTTGGAAAGCGAATTCCCATAGCCAAAGTTGCTCCGGGAATGATTTTGCCATATTCGACACCTCCAATGAGAGGTGTAAACTGAACCACGAACTGCGGTCCGCCGCCGTCTGGAATGATCTGGTGCTCAAAATGCCATCCAAACTGACTGATCTGTTTACCGATATTTTCTTCATCCAGACGCCGCGATAGCGCATTATCGCCGGTGATAACAGTGATACCAAGTCGCGGGCCGCCCAAATTTCGTCTTGAAAAGCGAACGCGCTCTTCATGCGTCGCAGCTTGTGCTGGGATAACTCCGGCTAAAAACGTTGAGCATGCCAAGAGTATTAGCACTGGGTAAAGGAAAGATTTCGTTTTCATGATTGCCTCCAATCGTTGTTTGATTACAAACTAATGACCAATTTTCCTGTGTAAGCGTATTAAATTATGGTATTAGCAGCTTGCAATCAACAACGCTGGATAGCTGGAAACCACAATTTAATACCCTGTTTCTCAATTATCAAGGATTATCACACCACGTGATATTATATGTTCGCGCTCCCTGAGGAGCCGAGTTCAGATCAATGTACATGGTAAATGACGCGGAGTCTCCCGGTGCGACCGTCAATGGAGATGTACCGCAACTACCGCATACGCACCCTTGGGTGTACTTGACGCGCACAGAGTATGCTGCTGCAGCACCGACATTTTCGACGTGTCCCGTTACCAGAAGAATGCTCGGAGAACCAAATGCATAGATAACATCACGCCTCTGTTCGCCTATCATAACGACCTGAGCCGTGCTTTGGCTTGAAATCGTCCGGTCGGGTCCTGTCACGTTTTCACTGCATCCAATTAATAAACCCGTCAGTACGAGCAGCATGCCGATGGTTTGAAAGTGTTTCATGATTGGCTCCTATGGATAGGTTTCACTTCAATTCATTTTCAAATTCTACATTCACCTAAATCAACATTAGTGCCACACCATGAACCATTTATTATCTATGAAGATAACCTTGAAAAAATCATAATTAACTGTATGATTAATCTCACAGTCCGTGCTCTGCATACATCACTCAAGAAACACCTGAGCACAATACGCCTTATGAATTTCAGAATGTATATCCCTATCTCTGAGGCAAAGCATTCATTCATTTACTTCGATATTCCTTTCACTCAAAAGGCCAATGTCTTGGACAAAGCTTCGAATAAAAGAAAAACGGGCACTCAATAATGA
>CAZADO010000275.1:0-3080 GCA_964483885.1 uncultured Alphaproteobacteria bacterium
TCCGGACGGAAGTTCGTACAACGATGATATGGATGATTGTATCGCGATTCTGGAAACGCTCACCGATCCTTATGGTCGGCCTCTCGACATTGTTCGCATTCCCGCGCCAGAGTGGTACAGCACTCCTTACACCTACACGAACTCGCTGATTGTCAATAACACCGTACTCGTTCCCATCTACAACCGCACCGAAGACGCTCAAGCGTTGCGACTCTATGAAGAGTATATGCCCGGTTATGAGGTTTACGGTTTCGATTGCAACAGCATTATTGGTTCTTCGGGAGCCATTCATTGCGTGACGAAAGATGTGATACATCCTCATCTCATTCGTATCGAACATCCGCCGATGGCGGATACCGTAACGACAGCAGGGCCATACACGATAGCGGCTCGTATTGTATCGCTCGGCACACTCGATACGGACTCGCTGATTGTTTACTGGAGCACGGATGGAATCTGGCCGTGGAATAGTGCGCCGATGAGTGCGACCGGTGCCGATTCGTTCGCCGCAGAAATTCCAGCTCAAGTTGTGGGCACGGATGTGCGTTACTTTATCTTTGCAAAAAATACGCAAGGCAACTGGACGCATGAACCGCGCTATGGGCCGGATGCGCATCACCGGTTTTACGTTGATATCGAACCGGCTGCTCCGCGTGCTGTGGAAGACCTTGTCATATCTCCGGACGCGCCGGATATCGTTTTGCACTGGTCTCCGGTGACTGAAGATATCAATGGATTGCCCATCGCAGTTTCACAATATAATGTTTATCGCGATGTTGATCCTTACTTTGAACCCGGACCCGGCAATTTCGTGTATTCAGTAAGCGACACGAGCTTTCGTGATACGGGAATTCTAAGCAGCGGCAACGATTACTACTATATAATTCAGGCGGTTTATCCATAGCAGAAAAAGCTTGTGATTTAACTTTTGGTTGATTTGAACCGATTGCGGTTTATGCACACCCTCGTGGTGGAAATAGACCGCATTTTTTTTGTAGTGATTCGAGATGGCATGAGAAATATGATAAGGTCAGAAATCCAACCGGCGTGATACAGGTGCTTTGCACCGTCCTCCACTAATCACTCTACAGATAGGCACGCGTTTTGCTATACTTAGTAGCAGTTAGAATGATGAACGTATGAAAAATGAAAGGAATCTATCATGAAAAAACTCACGCTAAGCGGAGTTAATCTTGTGCGGTGGATTGGAATTATTGCGGTATTATCCCTACTCGTGAGTTGTTCGCGATTCGGAGATGTTGTTGGTCCGCAGTCTTCTGACAATACGGAAGCGGCATCAGGCACCTTTGAACCGATTATATATGATTATCCTGAAGCTGCTAATTATGCACCTGACGGGTATCAACTTATTTCCTTTAAGGATGATGAAATTGACGGCCGTATGGATGATGGCAATGGTGGTGACTATGACACCTTCTGGGTTTGCAGACAAGACCGTATCACATACTTTGGAGTGGCCAGTCTGATTTCTTCCAGCGAGACCGAAACCATCTCGTGGAACAGAGGCTCGATCAGCATTCCCCCAAACGCGCTGCCATCAGATGCTCAATGGATCTCGATGGCGTGTCAGATTCCGCGCCAACCGTGGATTGACTTCGGTCCACATGGTCTTGTCTTCAATGAGCCTGTTACGATCCGTATATCCTATGCGGATGGTGTATTACCGCTTGGCATCATGCCCGAGGATCTCGTACTCTTCTATTGGAATGAGACAACAGGTGAATATGAACTCATTTCCTTGAACAACAATCCGGACGGTCAGTATCTCGAAGGTCAAACAGACCACTTCAGCCGATATATTATTGCAGCAAGCGGATAATCCGACAAATAAACTGACCTCAACCTCATGATATCTTATAGAAAGCCCGGGCGAGCAGCCCGGGTTTCTCTTTTGTGTTTCTATTAAGAGAATAGTGTCTGTCTTGCTTTCCGAAAAGCATCGGTTTGTATAATTGTGAATTTGAACCAATTGCGGTTTATGCACACCCTCGTGGTGGAGAAAAACCGCATTTTTTGGAGAGGGAATACACGACGGCATGAGAAAAAAATAGGGTCAGAAATCCAACCGGCGCAATACAGGTGCTTTGCGCCGTCCCTACGAATCACTCTTTAGATAGGCACGCGTCTTGCCATACTTAGTAGTCGGAATGATGAACGTATGAGAAGTGAAGGGAATCTATCATGAAGAAACTCACGCCAAGCGGGGTCAATCTTGTACGATGGATGGGGATTATAGCTGTACTACTTCTGCTCGTTGGATGTTCGCGATTCGGAGACGTTCTGGGTCCGCAGTCTTCTGACAATACGGAAGCGGCATCAGGCACCTTTGAACCGGTTATATATGATTATCCGGAAGCAGCCAATTATGCACCGGAAGGGTATCAACTAATCAACATTCATGTCAAAGCTGTCGGTCGTCTGGATGGTGACGATGATGATGGTGATGATGACTACGATTTCGAATGGAGACAAGAAATTGATGGCATCGAATACGAAGGCGTTGCCAAAGAGATAAAGTTCTATAAGGGTGACGCGATTCGTTGGGATGGAAGTTCGGCCACATTCCCAGCCCGCTCACTTCCATATAGCAGGTATTGGATCTCTATGGTTCGGACGGATCCGCCGGAACCCTGGATTGATTACGGTCGGCATGGAACACAATTTTCTATGCCAGTCACCCTCCGTATTTCCTATGCAAATTGTGTGTTGCCGGAAGGGATTGAGCCGGAAGATTTGGTGCTGTTCTATTGGAATGAATATACTGGCGAATATGAACTCATCTCCGAGTACAACAACCTTGAAGAGCAGTATCTTGAAGGTCAGACGAACCACTTCAGTCGTTATATTGTTGCAGCGGGCGGATAACCCGGAAAGATAGATCACCATTAACCTCACGATATTCTCTGGAAAGCCCGGGCGAGCAGCCCGGGTTTCTTTTTTGTGTTTCTATTGAGAGAATAGCATCTATCTTGCTTTCTTGAGAGGAAATGCGTATTTTATATAGCTAAGCGGAGAGTTTCACACATGAGTCGCAACGAGAGAGATGAGAGATGAAAAAG
>CAZADO010000276.1:0-10934 GCA_964483885.1 uncultured Alphaproteobacteria bacterium
TGTTGGAAAGCCCTCCCGAACCAAACGTGCTGTTGTCGATTGTCAGGACGAGCGCTGAGGTTGGTACCATTCCATCGTAAGTATTACTCTCGTATTCGAAATAGCCCGGATCGAGGATAAGACCGAATTGTCCTGCTTCGAGGAAAAGTCCCTGCTCAAGAGGCATCAGATAATCTTCCGCTTCATTATCGGCGACTCTCCAGCCGGAGAGATTGACGGTTGCCGTTCCGGCGTTATAGATTTCGATGAATTCATCTGCATTCTCGTTACCGACGGGATCGAACATGATTTCCGTCAGAACAATTTGCGCCAAGCTGTTGCTTGCTTGAAAAAGCAACCACGCAACTATGCAGAAAAGATATGTTGGACTTTTAGAAGGCATTCTCGATATGGCGAAGTTTCGTTTCTCCTGCTTCACGCCAGAGGGAAATCACATCGAAACGAACGGAATCCGGTGCATCCGTTTTGTTTCTTAGATAGGCTTGCGCGAGTGTACGCAGTTTCTTCTGCTTCTTGAGTCCTACACGATATTCCGGCGCTATGGCAGACTGCGTTGAGCTCGATTTGACTTCAACAAATATTATTTCACTGCCCTTTTGAGCGATAATATCGATTTCGCCAATGTTGATTTGCCAGTTCCGCGCCAGAAGCTCGTAACCATGTCGCGTAAGATAGCGCGCCGCTTCGCGCTCTCCCCAATTGCCAACCGCACGATTGGATGACGTATCAGATTGTTTCTTTTTTCCAGCAAGTAGTGCCAATAATTTCATTTATCTTCCTGAAGAACACCGCGAAAGGTTTGGCGATGAATCGAGGTGGGGCCGAGTTTTTTCAACGCTAATTTGTGTTCGCGCGTCGGATAGCCTTTATGACGTGCAAATCCATAGCCCGGAAATTCTTTTTCGTACGCCACCATTTGTCGGTCTCGCGTCACCTTGGCGATAATAGAAGCTGCGCTGATGACTTTTACCCGAGCATCTCCCTTAACGATAGCGCGCGACGGAACACTTCCATTTAATGGATACAGCCCATCAACAAGAATCATATCCGGCGACAGCGGCAGAGAATCAACCGCTCGCTTCATAGCAAGCAGGGATGCCTGCAGAATATTCAGTTCATCAATCTCTTCCGGAGAAGCCTCTCCGATTCCTGTGTGTGCGCTCTTTACGATTTCTTCAAACAGTTTTTCTCTGGCCGCAGGGCTTAAGCGCTTCGAATCCTTCACATTCGGCACCTTGACGTTTTTAGGAAAGACAACCGCTGCAGCAACGACGGGTCCCGCCAGAGGCCCTCGACCGGCTTCATCCACGCCGCAAATGCATCGATACCCGCACGAGGAATAATATTCTTCCGCCGATGCAGCTGTTAGAAAAGTGTTTGTTATTTGTTCTGTCATATTCTCATCAGAAAGGGTGTTTTCAATATAGGAATTTCATCCGGAAGTGTCAATCACAGGCAGATGCCATTGTTCGGTGAGCGTTGAACGTCGCCATGAAGCTTCCTGTAATGTTTTTCCGTCCGAAGTCCAGAGTAATGTGCTTTCCTCTCCCGTAACGCGATACGGGATACCTAATCTGTCGAGTCGCTTTGTAACGATATCGGATGGATGTCCGTGAGGATTGTGGCGTCCTGCAGTAATAGCGACTACTTGAGGATTCACTGCTTTTAGGAATTCGCGGCTGCTGGATGTTTTACTTCCGTGATGAGGAAGTTTCAGGAACTCACTTTGCAGCATATTCTCCCAGACAAGAAGTCGCTTTTCGGTCAGGCTGTCAATATCCGCAGTGAACAATGCCGCTGTTTCTCCTATATCGACACGCAGTACGAGGGATCTCTGATTTTGATTATCTCCCTGCGACCGCCAAATGCTGTCCGGCGACAGCACCCAAACCGGAAACGGATACAGCGCCGTGAGAATATCACCGGCTTCGAGCTGATTGTTTGCGAGCCCTTGGTCGTTCATCCTTGCAATGAGTCTTTGATAGATTTGAGTTGTTCTTGGAATCCCGTTCATATAGACGGCCTGAACCGGAAATTGAGTGATAATCGCTTCCGCTCCTCCGATATGATCCATTTCCGCATGCGTGAGCACAAGCGCATTCAGTCGTTCCACTCCGATACTTTTCATCGCCGGCAGGATTCGCCATGACGCATCCCAGAAACCATACGCAGGCCCGGTGTCAATCAGCATCGCTTTCCCCTGCGGCGAACGTAGGAGAATCGCGTCACCAGTACCAACATCCAAAATGTAGATTTCAAAACGAGCCTCTTTCCATTGAATAACTTGCGGCCATACGAGAGCATTCAGAACAATCAGTGCGCCGATCGAAGCTCTTTTCCAACTGAAATTTTTCAACTGTCCCCATGCTATGCCAAGCCCAAGGTAAACGCCCGCTAAAGCAATCGGAGAGAGATACCCTAACCGCAAGCTGGCTCCCGGAATCGCTGAAAACCACTCGACAAAAATATGCAAAGCTTCCGAGAACGCATTGATTGACGCTCCGACGGATGCTGCTATCGTATGCGAAACAGGCGTTACCGCAAGAAATAATATTTCCCACCACAGAAGCACAGCAAAAGCAGGCACGGCGACTAAATTTGCCAGAAGTCCTATGAAGGGAATTGTACCAAAGACCGCCGCTAACAAAGGAAGCGTTCCGATTTGCGCTCCGAACGTGGCAAAGCCAACGTCGAGAGTCGAACGTATGGCTGGCCTTGAAACGAGTTTGTAGCTAAAAGTTTTCATCATCATGGCTTTCAGCCAAATATATGTCAATACCATTCCCAACACGGCAAGATAAGAGAGTTGAAAACCGATATCCACAAGGTCCATCGGTCTCCATAGGAGCTCCAAAAAAGCTGCTGTTCCGACGATATTCAGTGGCTGCGATTTGCGATGCAGCAGGTGACCGATTAAAAACACACTACACATGATTCCTGCACGCATTAACGAAGGAATTCCCAATCCCAACGCCACATAGAAAAATACTGACAGCAAACAAAGCCAGAGACGCAGATTAAAGGGCAGGCCGAGCATTATAGCGAACAACCAGACAAGTGAAGCGACTAAGCCTACATTCAAACCACTCAGCGCAAAAATATGACTAAGCCCTGTTAGTTTGACCTGCTCATTGAACTCCTGCGAAAAACCGGAACGATCTCCTAATAGAAGCGCTTTGCAGAGAGCCGATGCTCTTTCCGAAAGGTTATTATCCAATGCCAAGATAATTTTTCGCCGAAGGGTGTGAATTGTACACGATAGAGATATCGTTTGTGATGGTACCGTGATATAGGCCGCATCATCTCCCGTATAGACATAAGCAGCGACTCGCTCCATGACAGCTTGCCGAACCAATCCGACCTGTCCCGGAATGCGCGTATCTTCCGGTAGGCGCAGCGTTCCACCTGTCAGAATCCAGTCACCGACTTGCAGCGTGTCCGGCAAAACAGAACCGCGCACTTCTATTCTAAGCGAACGCAGCCTGAGCGTGTCTCCCTGAGAAATCAGAGCTGGTCGAGAGAGCAGCAACCGACCGCGGGAACCTCTTTGTGTTTCTGCGCGTACTAAACGCCCTAATACGGCTGTCTTTTTGTGGGTGGAAGCAAACTGCGCCACCGTATTTCGTTCGCTGCGTCCGATGGATTCTATCCCCCGTACAAAACCAACTGCTATTACCAAAACCGCTAATACAGAAAGCAGAATTCCCGATGGAGCTCGAAATAAAAAAAGCGCACCGCAAACAAGCAGTACGCCAAAACTCATGATAAGAGCCGCGCTCAGAGAGACGTCTATGTAAAGAGCAAGAACAATCCCTCCAATAAGAAAAAGAGACGCAATAAGAGCAGGTTTCGCATGAACCATCTGTCTATGTCGGGCCGGCTGAGCAGCCGCTGCAATTGTGACTTGAGCATGAAGCACAACCGCTCGAACTCGCTGAAGACGAGAATTTCACGGCTCCCCCAATTCCAAACGGCGAAAAGAGCTTTTCCGCATTCATCGAATGACAATGTGGACAGGCAACGGATTCCGTTTGTGCCGCCGAGACGAGTTCTTCGAATTCTTCTCCGCAGTCCCGGCACGCGTATTCAAAAATTGGCATATCAGGTTATATCTTCTCTAAAACAAAAAGTGAAACAATTCCTCCGGTGAGCTTTTTGCATGACTTCACGTTCCAACCGATTCGCGTCAGTCTTTCGCAGAGTTTATCGCTTGTGGGAAAGTCGCGTATGGATGTTTTTAAGTAGGTGTATGCGCGTGCATCTCCTGAAATCATGGCTCCGGCTTTTTGAATAATGTGCGAGAAATAGAAGCGGAAGAACGGCTGAAAAAGCGATTTGCGATCCGGGGTGAATTCAAGAATGGCTCCTCTGCCGCCTCGTTTTGTGACGCGGAAGAGCTCCGCAAGTCCTTTGTCCAATTGTTTGAAATTTCGAAAGCCGAACGCTACCATAATTCGATGAAAGGATTCGGATGGAAATGGTAATGCTTCCGCTCCACCCTTCACAAAATGACGTTGTGCTTGCGAAAAAGAACTAAGCTTCGTTCGCGCAAGTTTCAACATTTTATCCGATGGATCGAGCAGTGTCAGTTCAATATCGGAAACTTTCCGACAGACGGTTGCCGCCATATCGCCCGTTCCCGCAGCGCAATCCAAAACATGCTGATTCGGAGCAACACCAAGCGCACGGATACAGCGGCGACGCCATGACGCATCGAATCCGAACGACAGCAGGCGATTCGCCAAATCGTAAGTCGGCGAAATCGCGTCGAACATTTCAACGATCTGTATATCAGGTTCCTGTTGGTTCACGGCGTTATCGAAGGAGAAGATAAAGGGTGAGAGCGGGAATGGCCAAAAGCAGGCTGTCAAACCGATCCAGAAGTCCCCCGTGCCCCGGGAGAAATTGTGAGGTATCCTTTAGCTCAGCTTCGCGCTTCATCAGCGATTCGAGCAAATCACCCACCTGACCAACAAATCCGACGATTATCGTAAAAGCGAGGATATCCCAGAATGAGAAATAAGCAAAGCCAATGCCTTTCATAATCAGAGCTACGATTGGTGCAGAAATAAAACCGGCAATCGCACCCTCCCAACTCTTATTCGGACTGGCTTTCGGCATCAGCTTATGTTTTCCGAACCTTTTTCCAATACCATACGCGGCCGTATCGGCTACCCATACTGAAATAAAAAGCGCGAGTAGCCAGCGATCTCCTATTTCCCCAGCGATACTACCCGGGTGCCGGATCGTCCACAGAAGGGAAACAGGAATAACAACGTAGATTAGCCAGAGGGACACATGCCCCAGACTCTTTAGCGGCAGTCGGGAAGCTCGGAATATCTCGCTCACAAACACGATAAGCGCGGCGAGAATCACGAGTCCGATTGATAATTTACTGTGATTCGAGAATTGAAAAAAGAGGATGGAAGCGGCAAGGAGCCAGAGATATATTAGAGGTGAATCCGCGCCAGTTTGTTTCCCGAGGTATTTCCATTCGCGAGCGAGTAAAAACAACAGCAGGGAAATCAAAATACCAAGCAACAGGCCGCCAATATACAGCGATATGAGAAGGAGCGGAATTCCCCAGACAGCCACTCCCAACCGCTTGGCTAAATCACTCATCGCGCGCTAATACCCCCGTCTTCCTAACAGGGATTCTTCCGGCGGGGGCCACCCTGCTTCTCCGCCGTTTTCGGCTTCTCCGTTTTCACCGACAAGCTCATCGGGCGAACCTGTAGCTGTTCTTGCGCGAGCAAGCAAATTTGTATCCAATCGCGACATGAGTATCATCGAGAACATCGAGTCAGGGTAAATCGAAATCAACTGTCGGTACGTTGCCTTGGTCGAATCAAAATTCTGCAGTCGATGCTCATAGAGAAAAGCTTTCGTAAAAAGTAATTTTGGGAAGTATATTGAGTGAGTATCTGCAATCATCAGACTATCGATAACCGCTATAAGAGAATCCGGATTCGTCGTCTTATTATGAACACCCTTTTCCAATTGTAAAAATCGCTCGCGAAGCGTGTCTCGCGGCATCGGTTTTTGCGGCAGTTCAAGTTCGTGGCGCGCACGGTTTTCGACTTCGAGAGGAATATCGTCGAGAGTCATGATGGCTTCATAGTAAGGTCGAATCGCCGCGTCATCAGTTCCTCGCTGTTTCGACAACGCCGCAAGTACTAAGTTCGAACGCCATTGTGTTTCCTTATCGAACGTATCCCGCACGGCTCTCTCGAAGAAAATGAAAGCGGTATCGATATCGTTCAAATCATACCAATAAAATTCACCGATGCAGAAAAGGATTTTTTGTAAATCTGCTTTCGTTTCCCAGAATTCTTCCATGGTAAAATCTAATTTCGGTTCCGATGAAGTTTGGGTAATCGTATCATTCTCTGCGACCGACGAATCAGTCGGCGCAGTTTCACGAACTCTCGTCGAATCCGTTACTATGGAATCTGCAGATAATTCTGAAAGCAAACCTTCTTCAACAATCGACGATGTATCTTTCCTGCTGGAATCTTCAAGTAAAATCATGGATAGCTGTTCAGAGAGTTGCTCTTCAGCGTCGGCAGATGAATCCACAAGCATGGAATCTTCAAACGATACAACGGAAAATCCTGCGAGGGTGTCTTCCGCAATCAAAGGTGACTCTTCCGTTGCAGAATCAGCCGGTTCAGGTTCGGGTTCGAGTGATGTTTCTTGTGATATCGGCGGGTATATTTGAAGCAGAGAATCCGCGTAATGAATCCACGTCTCAAAAGCGTCCATGTCATGAATATAACCGAGACCACGCTTCAAGATTTTCGCTTCGATTTTCGCAGAGTCTGCAAGCACGCCACTTCCTGCACTTCCGGAACTATCGAAATAAGCGGCGGCAGCGGAGAGATTTCGGCGATGATTCCGGCGTATCATTCCCAATCGGAAATAAGCCTCACCCTTTCCTTCACCATTCGGATTTTCCTCGAGGTATTGTTTATACAAATGAATCGCTTCATCATAATCTCCTTTCTCTGCGGCAATCTTCGCCAACGTCAAATCGATCTCCGAGCTGTAGTCCTGAAATCGAATATCCCGACGCAAGCGATCCAGAAGCTCGAGCGCTCCTTGCGTATCGCCTAATTCAGCCATGCAGCGTCCGGACTCCACCAAACCCAAGTAGGTGAGGTCGCGGGGAGGATTCAGTCGCGCAATTTCATCAAAAGCCGTCTTCGCTTTTTCATACTCTTTTCGCATGAACAAACTGCGACCGAGCATATAGAATGATTCGGCCCGGCGATCTCTATCTTTGAACTTTTGAGCCGCTTCCCGATAGGCATCCGCCGCATCCGCATAGCGTTCCGCATCAAAATGGATATTGCCGGCAAGAAACGAGCCTTGCGCAAAGAGAGCCTTCGCTTTCGGAGTTGCCAGTAACTGTTCTAAAATAACGAGTGCATCTTGGCCGCGTCCCATTTTAACCAGTGTTTCGGCCAGCCACAATCGTGCTTCGGGAACATGTTTACTTCGCGGAAAATTCGTGACGAGCTCTTCGAACTTGCGCTGAGCCCGAGGATATTCGTTCGTCCAATAATACGATTTGCCCATCAGAAGCAGGCAGTCGTCTATCCAGCGGCTGTTGGGATAAAGCTCCAGCAACTTAGAGCCAGTTTCAAGACACTTTTTATAATCTTGCGTATTGACGTTTTGACCTTCAGCAGTCCTGCTTCGAGCGCGCTCCCCTGCACTAAAGTGCTTTTTCGTATTATAAAAGGTATTGTAGTAAGCGCACCCCTGCCCCAAAGCAAACCACACGATTATCATGAGAAAGAAAGCAACTCGTGTGAAACGAAATGTCGGTAATTTAAAGAGAGACATTTTCAACCTACTTGGTTCGTTCTGTTTGCCACTGAGCAAGCAATTCGGGGAGTATTTCACCGGATGGCCCTTCCAGAAAAACATCCGCATAGGGAGTAAGCGGTGTGGGTTCGAGATTTATTTCAAACAGGAAGGCTCCGGATGATTTTGCGATTTCCGGCAAAGACGCTGCGGGATGCACGAGGGCGGATGTGCCCACCGATAGAAAAACATCCGCTTCTTCCGCTGCACTGAACGCAGCGTTCAAAGCTTCCGGCGGCAGCATTTCACCAAACCAGACGACATCCGGCCGCAGCATTCCTCCGCAGGCGCACAAAGGTACCGTCCCTTCTAAGTTTACTTTCTCAGACTCGGAGACGTTCCCGCACGTCAGACATCGGTTCCGCAGGATATTCCCATGCAGCTCAACGATATTTCGACTTCCGGCGCGTACATGCAAACCATCAACGTTTTGTGTAATCAGCGTAAAACTGCGATGCTGCTGCTCCCACTGAGTCAAGGCGTGGTGTCCGGGATTCGGTTCGGCCTCTGTTATAATTTTCCGGCGATATTCATACCATTCCCAGACAAGCTTTGGATTCTTCATAAATGCTTTAACATTAGCAAGTTCCTCTGGTTTGAACTTGTTCCATAGGCCGTCTTTCCCCCGAAACGTGGGGATTCCGCTTTCCGCGGAAATACCTGAACCAGTTAATACGCTTATATTCAGTGACTTACGCAGCGCTTCGCGAGCAGGGTCTGTCAGAAACATTCTTTTCTACTTGACAATGACATCGACTTTGATTATATTTGAGTTTCAAATTTTCAAATGCTCGATAAACCACATATCGTTTTCTTTAGGCACGGATTAAATTCAGCGTTAATCTCTATTATATCACAAAATACTGCGAATGCCACAACACAAATCCTGTAAAAAACGTATGCGCACGAGCGCAGACAGTCGGCTTCGGAATCGCTCTTATAAATCCGAAATGAAAACGGCTGAGAAAAAGGTTCTGAATGCCAAGACTCGCGCAGATGCCGAAGAGGCATTGGCTGCCGCGATGAAAACTTTGGATCGCATGGCGGCGAAGGGAGTTTTACACTCGAATACGTCCGCGAATTACAAATCAAAACTATCGAGGCATGTTCAAAGCCTGACACTATAGACAACGCTTTTCCCCCGCCGAGCCGGTGTGTTCCTTGCGACTTTTCCCCTCTAGTCAAGGACGAACACCGGCTCTTTTTTTACGCTTCAATACGACATTTATTGCGTCGAGTAGCTCGCCGGTAGCTCGTAGTTCGGAGCTTCGCGTGTTACCGCGACATCATGGGGATGGCTTTCCAAGAGCCCGGCCGAAGAGATTTTTATCATCCGGGTTTTTTCTTGCATCTCCGCAATGGTCGTCACACCACAGTAACCCATCGCCGAACGGATGCCACCGAGGAGCTGAAAGATCGTATTCGTAAGTCGTCCTTTATAGGGGACGCGTCCTTCGACACCCTCCGGGACAAGTTTGGCGTCCGTCGCTGTTTGGAAATAACGATCCGCCGCTCCTCGCCTCATCGCACTTACAGAACCCATCCCTCGAAAACCTTTGTAGCTTCGCCCTTCGTAGAGAATCATCTCACCGGGACTTTCCTCTGTCCCGGCAAACAAACTTCCCACCATGACACAATCAGCACCGGCTGCTATCGCTTTGGCGATATCTCCGGAATAACGAATGCCGCCGTCCGCAATCAGAGGAATCCCGCGAGGCTGCAGCACTGCAACACAGTCGAGAATGGCTGAAATTTGAGGAACTCCGACTCCCGCGATGACACGCGTCGTGCAAATCGAACCCGGTCCAACGCCGACTTTAATCGCACTGGCTCCGGCATCGGCAAGCTCCAAAGCGGCTTCCGCCGTGACAACATTTCCGGCGATAATGTCGAGTTCGGGGAAGCGCGCGTGAATTTCCGCTACGGTTTGGATGACATTCATCGAATGGCCATGAGCGGAATCGACGACGATAACGTCCGCTCCCGCTTCCTTAAGAACATCCAAACGTTCATACGTATCTGACCTGACTCCTACAGCGGCTCCAACTCGAAGCCGACCGAGTTTGTCTTTACAAGCATTCGGAAACTGGAGACGTTTCTGAATATCTTTGACCGTAATCAGACCCGCTAAGCGTCCCTCATCATCAACAAGGAGCAGCTTTTCGATACGATGTTTCTGAAGTATTGACTCAGCTTCGGACAGAGGTGTTCCGATGGAAGCCGTCACCAGCCGTTCTCGCGGAGTCATTATCGCCGAAAGCTTCAGGGTTTCGTCACGTTCGAATCTCAAATCCCGGTGCGTCACAATCCCGACCAGCTTTCCACCCTCCACAATGGGAATACCGCTTATCGAGTACTTCTTCATCAGTAGGAGAGCTTCCGAAATCTGTGCCGCAGGCGGCAAGGTATAGGGGCGAGTGATAATTGCGGATTCCGAACGTTTGACTCTATCCACCTGCTCCGCCTGCTCCTGCGGCGTCATGTTCTTATGGATGATACCGATGCCCCCTTCTCGGGCAATGGCAATCGCTAATGCCGCCTCCGTAACCGTATCCATCGCGGCTGACACCAGAGGCATATTAAGATCGATGTTTCGAGTCAGGCGCGTCCGCAGACTAACGTTGCTTGGGAGCACATCTGATTTTCGAGGCACCAGCAGGACGTCATCAAAGGTAAATCCTTCACCAAGAATCTTGTCGGTCATAATGGAACTTGAGTTCTCCTTTCTATCTCACTGCCGTTTAGGTCGCAGTTCATCCTTTCATTAAGACATTCCAATAGTAGGTCCAGAACGAAAGCGTTCCGATGGAGGCCTGCAGCAGGACAGCAACAATCAGCGCCGCTGTAATTCCTCCTCCCAGAGTCGCAAAATAAAGACGCGGATAACTGGTGTTATAGGCGACGCGTAGCGCGTTGAAAAGGCGAAGCCAAAACCAAAAAACAAAAATCAGAATGATGATAGTACTGGGAGTCGCCATCTGCGGAATTTCAACCAGACGATTGAAGACAACCGCAAACGGCAGAAGAAAAATGAAATTCGCGCCCGACCATGTAAAATACGT
>CAZADO010000277.1:0-5002 GCA_964483885.1 uncultured Alphaproteobacteria bacterium
CCAAGAAAACTCAGCAATGCGTTAGGTACTGCCAACAAGAGGATGCCAAATACCAAGCATACAGCAGCCTTGATGACCATTACGCTTTTAAATTGCATCAACGTTCCTCCTTGTTCAGAGGTTGCAGAATAACTAAAACCACCTTGAAATAACTACCTTACGGTCGGTGAAGAAATCAATCGATTCCCAGCCGTGCGCTTTCAGGTCGCCCAAGAACGAACCTTTCGCGCCGCCGAAACTGAAGAATGACATCGGAGCCGCGACGCCGATATTAACTCCCATCATCGAGGGTTCGGCTTCGTAGCGCAATCGACGCGCCGCTTCGCCGCTGGTCGTATAAATCGAAGTTGCGTTGGCGAGTTTGTGGCTGTGAATTAAATCGAGCGCGTCGTCCAAAGTTTTCACCGGCAGCAAACACGCGACCGGTCCGAAAATTTCTTCCTGAGCGATAACCATATCGCGCTTCACGTTGTCGAAAACCGTCGGGCCGATGAAGTAGCCTTTTTCTTTTACCTGCGGATTCCGACCGTCTAAAAGCAATTCCGCGCTTTCTTTGATGCCCGTCTCGATATAGCCTAACACGCGTTTCTTGTGCGCTTCGGAAATCACCGGTCCCAATTCCACGCCATCGTCGAGGCCGTTTCCCATCTTTAACGCTAACGCTTTGGCTCGTTCGACGAATTTATCGCGGAAGGATTCGTAGATGTCTCCGACAGGAACCAATACTGCGCCCGCCAAACATCGCTCACCTGCACAGCCGTAAACCGATTCCGCGATATTATCAACACTGCGCTCCAGATTGGCATCGGGCATAATGATAATATAATTCTTCGCTCCACCGAGCGCCTGCACGCGCTTGCCATACTTGCCGCATTCCGCATAAACATGCTCCGCGACCGGACTCGAACCGACAAACGAAACGCCTTCGATATCCGGATGCTCTAAAATTCGCTGGGCGGCATCCTTCGCTCCGTTCACCAAATTCACCACGCCGGGAGGAAAACCGGCTTCATCAAGCAGCGCGAAAAAATCCTGCTGGGACATCGGCGCTTGCTCGGAAGGTTTCACCACAAACGTATTGCCGCACGCGACTGCGAACGGCAAAAACCAGAGCGGCACCATGAAAGGAAAATTGAATGGCGCGATGCAAGCGAAGACACCAAGAGGTCTGCGAATCGCTTCGCAATCGATTCCTCGCGCGACATCTTCCAAAACTTTACCCATCATCAATGATGGAATGCCCGTAGCGATTTCAACGCATTCGATACCACGCCGCACACTACCGCGCGATTCCGGCAATGTCTTGCCGTGCTCGGTTGTCAGCGTGCGCGATAAATCTTCAAAGCGTTCTTCGAGGAGATTTTTCAATCGGAAGAAATAGCGGGCGCGTTCGAGGGGGGGGGTCTTACGCCATTCGGGGAATGCTTCGCGAGCGGCGCGCACAGCGTCGTCAATATCCGCTGCTTTACTGATGGGTACTTTCGCTAAAATTTCCGTCGTGGCGGGATTGCGGACATCCAGTGTTTGGTCCGCGTGCGCGGCGACCCACTTGCCGCCGATGTAGTTCTTGAGAACTGGGGGATGTGCTGTCATTTTCTCGCTTCCGTAAATCTTTAATATACCTCTTCTTGAGGGGAATGTCAAGAGGATTTATTTGCCGATGTCTTCGTTCCAAAGCTCGCTGTTTTCGGCAATAAAACGCGCCATCATGTCGATGCACTCACGATTGTTCAGGTCAACAACTTCAATCCCCTGACTTTCCATGAATTGGCGTGCTCCGGCGAAATTTTTCGATTCACCGGCTATCACGCGCGCGATGCCGAACTGCACCGCCGCGCCCGCGCACAGATAACACGGCATCAATGTCGATACCAGCGTCAATCCGCGAAACGAACCGATTCGTCCGGCATTGCGCAAGCAGTTGATTTCGGCATGTTCGAGCGGATCATTGTTCTGCACACGCCGGTTATGCCCCCGCGCGATAATCTCGCCATCTCGCACCAGCACCGACCCAATCGGTATCCCCCCTTCAGAGAGGCCAATCTTCGCTTCTTCAATAGCAGCGGCGAGTAGTTCTGAGTCGTTTTGAAACTTCTCCACATTCATTTCTTGTATCACTTTATAAACAGAATTCCTACTATTAATATAGCATTAAACACATAAATGTCAATCGGATGACCTTATATGTTAAAGAATCTATTATAGCAAGTCAAAGCAAAGCTTGAATTTCACAACCTATTTCCTCACAGCGGCATAAGCCTTGCAGGGTTAGCCCATGAAGAGGTGTAGAATTACCGCGCATACCTTTTAGCAGGCATATATGCTTACCATTGCAGGATTCCTTGTTGTTATCATCTGTGTCATCGGCGGGTTCACTCTTGCCGGGGGCAACATTGGCGTTTTGATGCAGCCCGCCGAGTTTATCGTCATTGGAGGCGCAGCGTTGGGTTCTGTTATGGTGTCCACACCGGTGAAGGTCGTTAAACAGATTATCGCTGGGATTATGGGGACGCTAAAGGGAAGTAAACTCAACCGCGATACCTATATGGGTCTGTTGCGACTTCTCAACGACCTGTTCCAAATTGCCCGTAAAGATGGTATAATTGCACTGGAACCGCATGTAAATGACCCGGACAACAGCCCTGTCTTCCAAAAATTCCCGTTTATTCTTTCCAATCATACCGCTATAAGCTTCCTTTGTGATACCATCAAGCTGTTTCTGGCAGGAAGTGTGTCTCCGATGGACATCGAATCGCTGATGGATGCGGAAATTGAGACGCACCACGATGAACAAGCCGCGCCGCCTGCGATTCTTTCCAAAGTCGGAGACGCCTTGCCCGGTTTGGGTATTGTGGCGGCGGTATTGGGCATTATTGTCACAATGGGACACATGGATGCTCCTCCTGCAGTAATCGGGCATCATGTCGCGGCAGCGCTAGTCGGAACGTTCTTAGGTGTTTTATTGTCGTACGGTTTTGTTCAGCCGCTGGCGATGAATATCGAAAATCAAAACCGCATTGAAGGGCGAGTCTTCTATGTCATCAAAGCAGGAGTCGCAGCTTTCGCTAAGGGCATGGCTCCGGCGCTGTCGGTTGAATTCGCGCGGCGTGCAATTTATCATAGTGACCGACCTACGTTTGAAGAAGTCGAAGAAGAAATGAGAAGGAAGGACTGACAATGTCGGGCGGCGACTCGCCTCAGGAAGAAACACAACCGATTATCATTGTCAAGAAAATCAGCCACGCAGGGCATCACGGTGGTGCATGGAAAGTCGCCTACGCTGATTTTGTTACGGCAATGATGGCGCTGTTTATTGTCTTGTGGATTCTCGGCCAAAGCGAAGAAGTGCGTCAAGGCGTCAGCGGTTATTTCAAAGATCCCTCGGCGGTGGGTAAAGGCGGTGTGGGTTTATTGGAAGGAAGAGGCACTTCAAAAGCTCCGACGATGACGCCGACGAGAGGTCCCAAACCTTTACCTTCAGAAGACCCGCTCCGCGAACTCGAACGCCAAGCGGAAGCCCTCAAAGCAACGATTGAAAATACTCCGGAACTCTTGGATATCAAAGAACAGATTCAAATTGAAGTCACCAGCGAAGGAGTCCGAATCGAAATGCTGGACAATGCACGGGATCAGTTCTTTCAATTGGGAAGTTCCGAATTGACTGAAAGTCTGAAGCTCGCGTTAACACTTTTAGGGAAGAAGCTAAAGGAATTGCCAAGCAAAATCGTCATCGAGGGGCATACAGACAGTGCGCCGTATTCACTGGCATCCCATCTTAGCAATTGGGAACTGTCCACCGAGCGCGCTAATCGAGCGCGCCGGGTCATGTTAGCGGCCGGACTTCCGGATGAACGCATCTTCGCTGTACGCGGCTACGCGGATCGCCGATTGCGCTTCCCTGAAGACTCCTTAGACGCTCGAAACCGCCGCATCAGTATTTTATTGTTGTCCCCCGAAGGTTTGGCTATCGCGCAGGGGATAACGGATCTTCAGCAACGCATGGAGAGAGGAATACAATGACAAAAAAATGGCAGGGTCTTTACCTTCTGGCACCGGATGAACAAGCGCCCCCTATTATGCTGCAGCAATGCGCAACCATGACGCCGCTGTCTGTTATAGGCTCAACCGATGCATCTTTGCCTGACAGCCCGGCGGATTTTCTCGCATTGAAACTGCCGATTCATCCTCAAGTAAAAAAGCGACTCGACGCATTCCGTGCCAATCCTGAGCTGTCCAAATTGCCGCTTCTTGGTGCGGGTGCAGACAGGGATGAGCATGTGGACGCGGCGATTACGGAAGATACTCCGCATGAAGATTTGAATACGATTCTGGATTTGTTATGCAAGCTTCATCAAGCGGAATGTCTCGTGCAGGACGAGCAAAAAGAACCGGTGTATTCTCAAAAAGAGATGGACCAGATTACCGACGAGCTTGTTGAAGTTATCACCATGCTCCTCGACCTGCGCATTCCCGATGCATCCCGGCGCGGGAGACGTATCGTTGAAGTGGCGGCGTATCTCGGTAATCGGCTCGGGCTTGACGCGAAAATTATGCGCGAACTGATTTTGGCGGCGAAACTGCGGGAACTTGGCAAAGCCGGTTTATCCGACAAACTTCTATCTAAACCGCGACAGATGCGAACCGAATCCGAAAGGAATCTCTACGAGCGTTATCCGGTGTGGGGTGGGATTGTCCTTGGAGGGATGCCGGGTCTGCGCGGAGCGGCGAACATGATTTATCATCATCTGGAAAAGTTCGACGGCACCGGTCATCCGAACGGCTTGCACGGAGAAGCGATTCCCATCGGCTCGCGGATTCTGCATGTAGCGGCGACGTTTGAAGTCGTCACGACAGACGTTGACGGGTCATCGAAAACCGCGATGGAAGTTCTCGAGCGCGGAGCCAATCGCGAATTCGATCCCTACCTTGTCAAACTGATGAGCGGTTATCTGCAGTTCGCTGCAACACCCGACTGGGATTCGAATTTCATTCGCATTCCTTT
>CAZADO010000278.1:0-3570 GCA_964483885.1 uncultured Alphaproteobacteria bacterium
TTCGATTTTGAACGCATCGACGGCGGCAGGATTTTCTCGAGTCGCGTGCGAACTGTTCCGGGATTTTCGCCGGCTTGAATGCTGTAAATTCCCTGAATAACGATGTCCAGAAGTATCTCTTCTTCTTCGGCGCGAAATCTCAGTTTATCCGCTAAGGGAAGCCAAACCAGATTCGCCATGAAAATACCCCACAGCGTCGCGATGAAAGCGGTGGCGATATGGCGAATGAGTATATTCGGATCATTTCCCGCATTTGCCATTGCCACAATCAAACCCATTACGGTTCCGATAATCCCCATCGTGGGACTGTAGCCTCCCATCTTCTGAAAAATAGAGGCATTCGTGGCATGACGTTCGAGGATATAATTCTTTTCATCCTCTAAAAGAGATCTTAAAACTTCCGGAGAAACACCGTCAATCAGGTTGCCCATGGCACTATACAGGAAATCCTGATTTTTGATGCGGGGTAGGACGCGTTCGAGAGCCAAGAGACCATCCCGCCGAGCTGTCGCAGAATACGATACGATTCGGTCGATCATCGCCTGATACTCGTAGTCCTGCTGCCTGAGTGCAATCAGGATGAGTCGCGGCAGAAGTCTCATTTTCTCCAGAGAGAAACTGATTGCCGCCGCGCTAAAGGTGCCTCCAAAGACGATAATCAACGCCGGAAGAAGGATGAGAGCGCCAAGCTGGCCTCCTTCAAGAACAAAGGCGCCGAAGATACAGAGGACACCGAGAATCAATCCCAATAGGGTAGAGAAATCCATTCCCTCGCCAAAAAGTTTGCATACCTCGTCTCTATCCTATCGGCAAAGAACATACCAAACTTGAATTAGAGAGAGGCATAGCAGCGACACAGTCTATGAAAGATTTTAAGAAATCTTCTTCTTAGAAGGAGGGGAAAGGGAGGAGTCGCGTGGTGGTTTGTTTTCCTCAACGGCAACATTATCCGTGAATAGTTGAAACGTTTGGAGTAGCCGCCTTGCAACCACATCCAAAACGTCGGGCCGGTAATAGAATCCGCGAACAAATTTTTGTTTCGCCTCTTGTGTGGAAATCACCCTTGAAACAGGGAGTTCTCGCGCACCTTCTACCGTTTTTTTATCGCCCGCTGATTTGCTTTTTTTCTGAGTCATCTGCCCGCTTGAAAAGAGATCGCCTTCGCCGAATACATTACTTTATCGGCGTTTCGAGGGGCAGAATCAATAGGTTGTTAACGGGCAACAAGGTCGGTTACGATGAAGGACCCAAAAGTGAGATAAGGGCACGCATGCACTCACCGTCTAACTCATATTTCATTTGCTCTTGCATAAGTTTTAAAGCTTGAAATCCGGTCAGTGCCGCTTTATAGGAACGGTGAGATGTGAGAGCGTCAAAAACATCGGCAACGACGGCAATCCGAACCGGCATCTGGATATCTTTCGCAGAAAGGTTATGCGGATAGCCGCGGCCGGAGAGTTTTTCATGGTGATGAAGAATGATTTCCAAAGCCGGTGATTCGATATTTTCGCGCCCCTGCATCTGTTCGACACCGAAAGCAGGATGGCGCTGTATCTGGGCAATCTCAGAGGGCGTAAGCGTTCCCGGTTTGCTTACGATTTCCGTCGGCAGTTTGCATTTACCGATGTCATGCAGCAGAAATCCCTGACCGATTTGTTCGAGTTCGCGCCCGGGCTGGAAACCGATTTTCAGAGCCATGCCCGCCGATATCGTCGCGACGTTCACCGCGTGTGTGTAAAGACTGTAGTCGTAAACGAACATCGAAACGACCGTGCGCAGCAGCCGGCTGTCCGACGCAAGAAAATTCACCATATGCGTTACCATTTTCTGATTGGTACGCAGGATGATGGGAGAGTCCGGTCGTTCGTAGAGGTGCTTCATCAATGATGTCGTCGTGTGATAAACCAGGTGCGACTTTTCACTGGGAGGCGTCGATTCACTGTCGAGCACTTTCCCGACAGCGCGATCGACATAACCGAAATAGGGATCCAAATCTTTTTCTGTCACATACAGCGTCGAAACGCCGCGGTCAATCAGATATTGCCGCCGTTCTTCGGTCAGGTCATAATCATGTGACTTGTAAAGAATATATTTGCGGCCGCGGGAGGTATTGATGCCGAGGTAGAGTTCGAAATTGGCACCCATATCGGCGCGTAGAGTTGCCAATGGCGCTGGATGATATTGGGTTCCTTCACTGAATGAAACCAGAGGTCTGATGTCAGGAGCATGCATAGGATTTTAGTATTTCATAGGAGCGCTTCCACGTGTGCGCCCATTTGTGTTAATTCAACAATCTCCGAAGCTCGGAAAAACCTCAGATGGTATAGGGCAAATCGTATGCCGCTTGAATTTCCCTATAATAAAAGACCCTCGGCGATGCCGAGGGTCTTGAGGTAGTGAGGGCGCCGGGGCTCGAACCCGGGACACCCGCCTTAAAAGGGCGGTGCTCTACCTGCTGAGCTACACCCTCTATCTATGCAATTTGCGAAATTTTCTCGCGAAATGCAAGAGCGCTGATGAAAGTTGAAGCCTCTATTGCTTCAAGAACATACTATTATCAGAAGAACAAGCTGTTTTAACCGAAAACATCCGGACTTTCGCGGAAAGCCTGAGTTCCTGCAATATCCCGCACGATTGTCATATCCTGAGCAGGTCCCACCGAAACAATCCCGACGGGTACATTGGTGAGTTCTTCAATAAAATACAGATAATTTTGAGCATTCTCAGGTAATGCTTCCCACGTGCGCACCTGAGAAATATCTTCCTTCCAGCCGGGTAAGTCTTCATAGACTGGCCGACACGTTTCCAGAATATGGGGCACTGCCGGGAAGTTGCGGTAGGTGCGCTGGCCGTCTTCGTAAGCGACGCAGACTTTTAGCGGGTCCATTCCGGTCAACACATCAAGTTTTGTCACCGCCCATTTATCGATACTATTGACACGCGCGCTATAGCGGGCAATCACCGCATCAAACCAGCCGCAGCGCCTCGGACGTCCCGTTGTCGCGCCGTATTCGACGCCCGTTTCACGCAACTGCTCACCGAATTCGCCCGATTCTTCCGTGGGAAAAGGTCCGTGACCCACGCGCGTCGTGTACGCTTTCAAAACGCCTATGACCTGATCAATGCAGCGCGGTCCGATACCCAGCCCCGTTAAAGCTCCTCCCGCCGTTGGATTTGACGATGTCACATACGGATAGGTTCCCGCGTCAATATCCAAAAGCGTTCCCTGCGCGCCTTCCAAAAGAATTTCTTTTCCTTCGGCAATCGCATCATCCAAGAAAACGGAAACATCCTTCACATACGGATCAATTCGTTTGTCGAATTCAAGGTACTCCGCAATAATCTGATCTTCATCAAGTTCTTCGGTATCGTAGATACGTGAAAGGAGCAGATTTTTTTCTTCGATATTGCGCCGAAGTTTCGCGCGCAGAATATCGCGGTCGAGCAGGTCAACAATACGAATTCCGGTTCGCGCTGCTTTATCCACATACGCCGGGCCGATGCCTCGACCGGTTGTTCCGATTTTTTCCGAGCTTTTTTCTTCGGCGACGCGGTCCAGCAGCTTGTGAT
>CAZADO010000279.1:0-5289 GCA_964483885.1 uncultured Alphaproteobacteria bacterium
CCCGCCCCGTCCGGCGGAATTCCGGCTGCATACGAACCGGCCGAACCCGTTCAATCCAACCACGACGATACGCTATGATGTGCGAACGCCGGGACAAGTGACATTGAAGGTCTATGATATCATGGGACGATTGGCGGCGACTCTCTACGATGGGCGTGCGCAAGTTGGTCGTCATCAGGTGCAATTCGATGGCTCGGGTCTGGCAAGTGGTATCTATTTCGTGCACATGACAGCGCCGGGATATTCGAGCGCCAACAAGATGGTGCTTCTGAAGTAATCCATCCTAAATAACGAAACAATCGAGTGCCGTTCAGATGAGCGGCACTCTTTTTTTATGTTTTTGTAGGGGCGCTTCCGCGTGTGCGTCCGTCTCTTCCGCCGCGGCGAATCTCCAGATTCGCCCGGACATGAATATTAAATTCAGCAGAGCAACGCGTGGGAGCGTGTTGCCTAGTGCATGTTCCGCCGAGCTGGGTTTAGCGCAAATTTCCGTTTACCAAACGAAAAAGTAACCGCGCGTAACCCGGCCGGAATGCAAAGACTCATCCAACTTCTTTACCGTCACTTGAAATTCTCATATAATTATTGTAGAATTTATTCATCCAAATTTCGATCATATTTCATTTGCAGGACTTATCGATGAACGCGCTGCTGTTAGGTGCGATTGTTTTAGCTTGGCTCTATTTGGGTTATCGTGTTTACGGCAGGTGGATTGAACGGCGCTTGATTGAGCCGGACGACACCAAATCGACACCCGCCCACACGCTAAAAGATGCTGTCGATTTTTCTCCGGCAAAGAAACCTCTGCTTTTCGGGCATCACTTCTCTTCGATTGCCGGAGCCGGGCCTATCGTCGGACCGCTGATTGCGGTGCTTTATTTCGGCTGGGCAGCGGCGACACTCTGGGTTGCTCTGGGAAGCGTCTTCATGGGTGCCGTCCATGATTATGTATCGCTGATGGTTTCCGTGCGAAACGGTGGGCGCTCTGTGGGCGATATCGCGCAACAGGCGCTTGGCAATCGCTCCCGGATTCTTTTTTCGTGTTTTGTCTGGCTGACGCTTGTCTTGGTCGTGGCGGTTTTTGCGGTTGTCACATCTAAAACGTTTGTTCAAGAACCGGAAATCGTCATTCCGACTTTCGGATTAATCTTCGTAGCGATGGGATTTGGTTATCTGGTTTACCGGCGAGGATTTTCAATTTTCATCGGGACGTTGCTTGCCCTGGTTGCTCTCGAACTGTTGCTCAATCTTGGGATGGCGTATCCTGTGAACATCTCCGGTTCGGTATTTGGTCTTGAGCCTGCGATGTTTTGGTTCTGGATTTTAATCGTCTATGCGCTTTTTGCGTCTGTGCTCCCCGTTTGGTTTCTCCTGCAGCCGCGCGATTATCTCTCCGTCTGGATACTTCTAATCGGATTAGTGCTTGGCTATTTGGGTCTGATTTTTTCACATCCCCAGATGACAGCGCCGGCATTTGTCGGATTTTCATCGACGTATGGGACGCTCTGGCCGATGTTGTTCGTGATTATCGCCTGTGGAGCCATTTCGGGTTTTCATTCGCTGGTTGCCAGCGGAACATCTTCCAAACAACTCGCCAATGAAAGCGCCGGGCGAGCCATTGGTTTCGGCGGAATGATTATGGAAGCCGCTCTGGCGCTCCTTGTCATTCTTATCGCAGGTAGCTCGCTCGTTTGGGAGCCTTCGGGAAAAGTCAGTACGTTCGGCTATCAGTATCTCATGGGGGAAGGCGGCGGCCCCATCGTCGCCTTTTCGAAGGGATTCGGTCGAATGGTGGATGCGCTTCCCGGAATGACGCTTGTCGCAGGAATGTACATCAGCATGCTCATGCTCAACGCTTTCGTGATTACATCGCTCGACACCGGCACACGTCTGGCGCGTTTCGTCATCAGCGAACTCGGCGGCAGAAAGCTGCCGGTACTTCAAAATCGCTGGGTAGGTGCGCTTATCACCGTTGGAGCTGCCGGATATTTGGGCGCCAGTGGAGGCTATCAAGCGATTTGGCCGCTCTTCGGAGCTGCTAACCAGCTCGTCGCCGCGTTGACATTGATTGTTCTCAGCGCGTATCTGGTGGGAGTGAAAAAGCCGCGGATTTACACCACAATTCCCGCGATTTTTATGCTGATAACCACTATCGGAGCTCTGGTGTATTCTGCGGTTTTATATTTTCAGGAAAGCAAGTTTGTGCTGGGGGGAATTGCCGTTATCCTTATTATTTTAGCGATTGTCATCGCGCATGAAGCGGGCTGGTTTATCGGGGGAAGATTTAAAAGTCGTTTACACGATCAATTCGAGACATAGGAGATTCAAGCGATGCCCAAGAAGAATACTGGGCGTGATCGAGGAAATTGGGGAAGTCGGCTGGGAGTTATTTTAGCAGTCTCCGGCAGCGCGGTGGGCTTAGGGAATTTCCTTCTTTTCCCTGTGAAAGCAGCGTCCAACGGAGGCGGTGCGTTTATGGTTCCCTATTTTATCGCGTTTCTTTTGGTGGGGATTCCGCTGGCATGGATTGAATGGACGCTGGGACGCTACGGCGGTAAACATGCGCACGGCAGCGCGCCGGGAATTTATCACCGCATCACCGGCGGGAAATCATGGGCGAAATATGTCGGCGCGATTTCGATTTTCGTCCCGCTCGTAATTTCGTTCTACTACGTCTATATCGAGGGTTGGGCGCTGGCCTTCAGTCTTTTCTCGTTGACGGGGCAGCTTCAGAGTGCCGCAGCCGCCGGAGATATGCCGGCGTTTCTCAATGGATTTTTAGGTGTTGAGAAGAATCAATATTTCTCCGCGCCTTGGACAGCGTTCACAATATTTATTATCGTGTTCGTGTTAAACTATGCCGTGATTTTCCGCGGCGTGAAAATGGGCATTGAAAAGCTGAATAAAATCGCCATGCCGATTCTGCTGGGCTGCGGAATTATTCTGGCGGTTCGCGTGTTGACATTGGGAACTCCAGATCCTGTTAATCATCCGGAATGGAATGTTCTTTCGGGATTGGGCTTCATGTGGAATCCGGACTGGTCAGAGCTTCTGCGGGCACGCGTGTGGATTGAAGCGGCAGGACAGATTTTCTTTACGCTGTCCGTGGGAATGGGAGCGATTTTAGCTTATGCCAGCTATTTGCGTCATCGTGATGATGTCGTGCTCTCCAGTCTGACATCTGCCAGCACGAATCAATTCGTTGAAGTGATTTTGGGAGGCTCAGTCGGTTTAGTGGCAGCGGCGATTTTCTATGGCGCCGCGCAAGCTCAAACCATCGCTCAGAGTGGAGCATTCGGTTTAGGTTTCGTAGCCATGCCGATGATTTTCTCCAATATGGGCGGCGGAACCATCATGGGATTCCTATGGTTCTTTCTTCTCTTTATCGCGGGAATCACCTCATCGGTTTCACTGCTCCAGCCCGCGATTGCTTTTCTCGAAGATGAATTGGATTTGGAACGCCACAGGGCCGTGCTGCTTTTAGGCACCGTCGGTTTCTGTATAACGTCATTCGTCATCATGACACTAGCGTTTGGTACATTGGATGAGATGGATTTCTGGGCGGGAACGGTTATGCCGGTAATTTCCGCGACGATTGAGGTGGTTTTATTCGCGTATTTCCTTGGAGTGCGCCGCGGCTTCGAAGAGATGCACCGGGGAGCCGACATGAAAGTACCCGGCATCTATAAATTCATCATACAATTTATCACGCCGGTTTACTTGGGCACACTGTTAGTTGTGTGGGGGTATCAGGAATGGGTGTCGGTGATTATGATGCGGGGAATTGAGGATCCGAATGAGTTTCTCTTCAAACTGCTGACCCGGATTTTATTGTTGGTCGTTTTCGGCGTTTTGATTTTGCTGATTGTCAAAGCGGATCGTCGCGGTCGTTTTCCGGCGATGAAAGGAAAAGAACTATGACAACCGTCGGCTGGATTTTCATGGCGATTTCGTGGGGTGTGATTTTAAGTCTGGTGACCTACTGTTTCACGAAAGTCATTCGCAATCGCAACATCAATTCACAAACTCCCATCGAAATCGAATTCGACGACTCGAATAAAGGATAGAAAGAAATCGCCGAGTTTATCGCCGAGGCAGGTCCCCTGACCTGCCCGGAATGTAGATAGCTCGCCGTTGTGGGTGTCTGCACCCGCAATGGCATCGTAGAAAAAATGCCGCGAGCAGATGCCTTACATCACCGAGAATTCGCCGCGAGTAGGTGTCTCACCACTCGCGTTTAGAAGGAATACACTATGAGCAAGCTGAACACTGAGGAATTCTGGAAGGCACTCAAAAACCATCCCAGCTTCGATAGTCTCCCTTTATATTCAAGATGGAGATCCGATGGTGGTAAAAAACGAGCTTACTCATGGCGGGCGGGTAATAAGGAAGCAAAATTCCGGTTTCTTATTAGACGGGATGAAATCGAGAGAGATAATCGTGTTGCAATTGAATTACAGTTTGATTCTGATGACGATGAGTTGAATAGAACGCGCTTAGAACAGCTTAAAAAATCGAGAGCCACCATCGAATCGTCTTTTGGATATCCTCTTGTTTGGGATGCTGACAAAAAACCAGATTCAGAACGCAAACGTACGTGTGTAAGATATTACATTGAAAATGATTATCTGGATTCCGATACATCCAATTGGTACGATATCCAAAAAGATATGATTCTTTCGATGAAAACAATGATAGGAACCTTAGAGCCACTCCTAATAAAGATAAACGTTGGAGTAGAATTATCTCGTCGCATTGCAATATGGGAAGTAATCAAACGTGAAGGTGCAAGTAAAATTGGTTCTTCGCGGCTCCATGAGTTAGGAGTCTATAGAGGGGCATCAGGTACTTGGATTAATCTTGATAGGACCAAGGATTTAGTTACGAAAGGGGTTACGATTGGACTACTACACACTGGAAGTTCTTATGCAGATGATTTAGCAGATGATGCTATATTATATCATTATCCCGACACTAATCGACCTAGTGCCAGAGATGCAGGTGAAATTGCTGCTACGAAGAATGCATTCGATCTAAAGCTCCCTGTTTTTGTCGTAATTCGTCGTGGCAAGTCTCAAACTCGTGAAGTTAGATTCGGCTGGGTTACGAAGTGGGATGATACTCAAAAGACTTTCTTAGTTGAGTTCTCGGAAGTCATGCCCAGTACAATTCAAAAAGAGCATATTGAATCGACACCATTTAAACTCACTGATGACTCTATGCATAGTCAACATTCTATGACAAAAATCAGACGTGGACATCAGAAATTTAAATTTGAGATCTTCGAGC
>CAZADO010000280.1:0-5323 GCA_964483885.1 uncultured Alphaproteobacteria bacterium
TCCGGGCATGGTGCTTCTTGCTGACAGTATGATGAAATGGAACAACGAGAAGCTAAGTCCTGATACAGCCAGTGTTAACCTCTGGAAAATCTGGCATTCCCCATGGGAGCCGTGGAACTTCCGTTGGTACACCAACAGCACCCGCTTCTTTATCTTTGTCGAAGATACCGTATTACAACATGACGGTATTGATAACGACGCTGACGGTCTCTTTGATGAGCTTGGCGAAGGAGTGGACTTCTACACGGCTGACGTGCGCATCAATAACTATCCGCAGGTCGCGCATGTTGATTCGATGAATTCGGGCGGCGTGTGGATTAATTACCTATGGTTCGAAGACAACTTCAGTGAAGGCCAGTACAATGTCGAACTCTTCATTAGCGACATTTACGGTCACCGCGATACACTCGGACTTGCGATGTACGGTGATTCACTGGCTCTGAAGTTCTATGAGGACGAGTCCTGCCCGATGGGCGTGGGCGCTTCATTGGGTGATAGTGGTGCTGTTGTACCCTTCTTGTTCCATGATGCACCGCAGGGAATGCTGGATCTGATGGCGTTTCTGCCGACAGACAGCGTTTTTGTCTGGAATAACTTCACCGACCTGATGGTTACGCTGACCGATTCGACTATTTTCAACAGCATTCCGCCGGTTCCGGGTTCGGGTGTGGACACCGATACAAGCACAACACCGGACAGCACGAATTGGAACAATGGTCTGGCTACCAGCATCGTCCTCTATGATCCGACGATGACACCGGTACCCAACTTCGTCCAGATCTACTATCCTGATCTGGCTAATATACCTATGGCGACCTTGCATGACACGCTCGGAAACACCATGGAGTCCATGGCGGACGGCATCTATACGATTGAAGTAACTCCTCTTGACCGTGTCGGGAATTCATGCGTTTACACGTGGCAGTTTATCCTCGACCGCACCTGTCCGTCGATTGATTCGCTTTATGTGACGCAATCAGGCTTCGGTATTGCAGAGGATACCCTCTATGCATCTTGGGATTATGTCGAAATCAAGGCGCATGTCAACGACTTGCTTGACGGTGTTGACAGCGTTGTCTTCGACTACTGCTTCGACGCGAACCGCGACGGTATGCTCGATGCCTATCCTTATTGGATCCAGTCGAACATTCTAAGCGTGCCGAATTCCGCGACGGATTCGACCTATATGTGGGCATGCTACTGGAGCGTCATGAACCTGCCGTGGACGTCAGAAGACACCCTCGGCATGCCGCCGGTAGATACGCTTGGTCGCTGCATCAACCGCTACTTCGCGCGGATTCAGGCTTGGGATCACTTCGGCAATATGTGCGAACGCTATATCCCGGTGGACATCATCGACGATATCGCTCCATTGGCCTATATCGTTTATCCTCCGCAGGGAGCGGTATTCAACTGGCAGATTGACAGCGAGATGGTTGTTACGGCATACGATTCCGTCAGCCTGACATACGATCCGATTCCTGGCGATACCTTTACCTTTAATCCGCTTGGCCGTTGGTTCGATTTGGCCAAAGGTATGTTCCAGTACAAATTCTATGAAGCACCCGGAACCTACGTGTCCGGTAACGACGATCCGGCTGCCGGCTGGGTAACGATTCGAACAGGATTGCCGGATTCCCTCGGTGGAGATACATCAACCTACCGGGCTCCGGACGACAGCTTCCATGTCCGTCTGAATATCGCCGACTGGCCGTCTCATCAGTATAACTTGAGATTCTGGACCTTTGACGTTTGTGGAAACAACGATCCGATAAACACACCGGTTGTTACCTTCTGGGTCCAGGAAGATACGATTAATCCGATTGCTTCGATTACATGGCCGGATGCCGATATGTGGGTCACCGACCTGCATTGTTCTACGGGCTTCGTGCCGGTTCGTGCGACGGTACCGTTCTACTTCGACGTCGATTCCGTTGAATTCTGGTACGTTGACTCCTTGACGATTCCGGGTATGGGTCAGCACATCCATATCGGTTCAGTGACCGTACCGGATTCCGTCGAATGGAATTGGGCACACTACTTCAGTACAGATCAATGGGATACTCGACATCTCTTGTCGGGCTACTATTGGCTCTATGCGAGAGCTTGGGATGCTCTTGGCAACTTCGATCCGAATCCGCACTGGTCTCGCGTGATGGTGGACAACACACCAGGCGAAATCACGGATTGCTGGATTTCGGATCCTGACAGTGATTACACGAATAAGTACTTCGAAATTGATGCAACCCGCGAAGACACAGTATTTGTTCTGCGGGCAACAGCCAAAGATAGCATTGTGGATATGTGGGGAGTCACCCACTACGGTGATATCCGCTATATTCAGTTCCAGGTGCTGACACGGTTCGGTGTTTGGGAAGATTTGGCAACCAATATGACCTACAATCCTCTATATGGTGCGGATGTCACCGTTGGAACAGATGCACCTATTGGATTGTGGGGTAACGGACTGTCGCGTGACAGTATCCCTGATACGGCTGGCATCTATGAATGCTATGTGCAGTTCAGCAACTTCGGCAACAGCCCGCTCGATTCAATTCGTTTCCGCGCTTATTGCGCTGACGGAACGGATCTGAGTTGGCCGACTCTGCCGAATAGTGCCCAATATTGGGGTAATCCGAATATCGAGGAAGACCGCAACCGCGACTGTGGTGTTGACCGTGATGCGGTACTCTGCTCGAACAGCTTGATGATTTACGACCAGTTACCGGAAGGCGTCTATCTCTGGGCATTCAACCACTCTGACTTCGATGATGATCTGCCGGTATTCGACGGTCAATATGGAATCTATCCGCTTGACCGCTTCGGCTGCAACGATCCGTACGCATTGGATACGGTACTCTTCGTAGCTAAGTATGATACGCTTCCTGGCGACGAATGGCTGATGCACTTCGTTTACTGGCGTTCGGCTGCTTGGGATGCGGATACCACCGTGGATATCCCCGGTGATACCATGTACATTCCGAACGACATCTCGCTGAATCCGAGTGCTCCGGCGCTGGGTCCGGTTGGTTTGATTAGTGCATGGGATAGCGTTTATGTAATCTGGTCGGATATCCGTCAGTGGATTGAAAACGACGCAGCGTTGCACGGTTATTCGAATGTTGACCTGACTTTCGCCGCTTATGTTACCGACTGGACAGGCAACACATCTCCGTTCATGGAAGATACGAGCAAGTTCACTATCAGGTGGGACTGTCAGGCTCCGATTTGCGAGATCACTAATCCGGTTCCTGGAGAACATCTGTGGGCAACGAATGGCGATTGTGATACCTATACAAACCTTCAGGCGTACATGGACAGTTCCCTCGAAGCCAATCGTGAGCTTTGGGAATTTGGTTGGACTGTTGGCAACCTTTGGGAGACGCACTGGTACTGGTCCTATGTTGGTGGTCCGTTAAACGATACTGGTATGGTAGATTCCGATAATTGGGATGCTGGCTGTTGGCCGGATCCTTATGGCTGGCACCGTGATTCGTCTGACCAGTGGATATGCTGTTACTACGATATCTTTAATGTCGAATGGAATAACACCGTCTTCCGTACGATGGAAGACTACAAAGCTGGCACGAGTCAAATCTGGGTGATTGTCACGGACGATGTCGGCAACTTCGATACCTGTATGGTAGAAGTTGAAGTTGACAACGAAGCTCCGAATGCTCCGATTACCCATGCGAGCTACGTCCAGAACGATCCTCTTGATCCCGGCAACCGCGTACGAATCCTGCAAGCGATTCCGTGGCAGGATACGGTTCCCGATACTATTGAAGTGCTTTACAATCGCGGTACAAATCCGGGCGGCGATGATCCGGAAGCGTTTGTCATCTTCTATTGCGACGCCGACGCGATTACGACGTGCAGCGGATTGCCGTTTGATATTCACAATCTCCAGCTCTGGGATCTCTGCAGGAATGAACGGATGGGCTATGTTTGCCCGGATGATGATCCCGCAGATTCTGTCTGGTTCGATGCTTTCTCGATGCCGCAAGAGTTCGACCAGTATCCACCGGATGACGACGCGAATGATCGGTATGAGATCGCGCTGTTGCTGGATAACACTTATGTACCCGGCACCTATCACTTCGCTTTCATTGCAACTGACCGGAATCCCAATAACTATCCCAGTTATGTTGGTGATACCGAAGGCGATATCGATATGAACGATACGCTGATGACTTGCGTTCGTGGCGTTAATCTGGATTCGACAAGGATTGACTTGTGGGTCCGCGTGGTGAACGTGAATGAGCCGCAGGTCGTTATCCGTCAACCGGATTATGGCCATACCTGCGTCCATGAGCAAATTCTGCTGAGCGCTGAAGATGTTTCCGATCCGAACTACTTCACAGGCGAAATTGATACCGTCTTCTTCTGGACGCAAACAGACGGCGGCGATTCACTATTAGGATGGGATACATACAGTGGCTCCGCCAATTACACGTTCGAACTGTATGAAGAAGAAGTACCGGGCATGGCGGGTTGGTATGTCGCCAATGGCTATCAGTGGTATGCAGAGCGTGACTTGTTCCCGGATGTCTGGTTGGTGGTACTCAATCCTGATTTGACTCCATATCACAGTATTCCGCAGGATATGACCTATTCCGGCGGCAGGTGGTACACGAACGAGAGTCTGCAGTACAATCCTGCAGGTTACCCGTACTACTTCATCATTGACGCTAACGATAACAACGAGCCTGATGATAGTCCTGTCGACCGCCACGTCAATGATCCTCGCTATACTTGTACAGGCGTGGATACGGCCGTGATACAGGTTTGGGATTGGTCGCTTGATTTCGATACACGCGTGCTGACCAATCGCAGCTATAACTTCTGGACAACAGTCGGCTGGCATGATGAGGTTGGCTATCACGTCATCGAAGATCCGGCCATCGGCGACAGCATCCACGTCTTCTTCGTGGATAACGAACCTGCCGAAGGCACCAGCGATATCGAATTCGACGTGACGCGTGTTGCCGCGGGTATGCAGACTCCTGGAGGAGAAGATGTGATCTGTAATCCTGCAGATACGGTTCATTTCGTGACCGATATTCAGGCTATTGACGGCTTCTATAACCTGCCGGTGGAAGACATCTGTAAGGTCGTTTACCAGCGCAGCTACACCGATTCGACTCACTATGGTTCGGATGAAGGCTGGGAGAATGTCTTCACGGTTTACTCTAATGGTGACAGCGGCTGGACCGAAGCATGGCCCGGCTGGTGGGTGGCGGTGAATCCATTAATTGATAACCTCGACAACGATGGCGACGGTCTGGTTGACGAAACGGCTGATGTTCAAGCTGGCGACGGC
>CAZADO010000281.1:0-8491 GCA_964483885.1 uncultured Alphaproteobacteria bacterium
GGTATATTTTCATAAGGTATAGAGTTTGCTGTAATCGTGGGGGCGGTTACTTCTCTAAGCACGCCAAGATACAACGCCAACAGTCAAATATACGACGATTCAATGCCGGTGGCAACTCTGTTTCGCGCTTTAGCAAAAAACGGAGCCTAAAAGGGGATGAAAAAAATCACGAGATAAAATTTTGCTTGAAAAGCCTACTTACCCGAACATACTAAACATAAGAATGCCCGAAAAAGGCAAATAACAAGGAAAATTTATTATAAAAACTATTGACAATCCGCATGAGATTTGTTATAATACGTAATCTCTTGAATGTATCAACCTTAGAATAACACGAACAATTTTGGAGGAAGACAGATGTCTTTGAAAACTAAGATTTTAGTAGTCCTGCTTGTCCTGGCGATTATTCCTGCCACGGCACTGGGTACTGTGACACGCGTTAAAGGTCTTGGAGGATGGCCGGGAACGGCTTACATCGTGAAGGACGCATCGAATCCAGTGCAATTCCCGTCTACGCTCGCTTATTACTCTCATTTACTCTATGCGGAGTTCGCAGAGAGCGCAACAAACGCCACTTGTCTTGATCGTGTTGGAGCTTGGTATGGTTTCGGTGAAGGCAAGTGCGTCTTCGGTTTCGATATCTTTAACCGTGGGAAGGGCGCCTATATGGGAATGCCCTCAATCGGTGGGGATAACGCGCTTCCGTACCGAGCCAATCTTCGCTGGGCGAAGCCGTTTGGGGATGTTATTGTGGGCGCGGCTTTAGGTTTGTATCACGAGTCCCACATGGAAGCTAAAAAAGCGGATGGCTCAGACTCGAAATTGGAACAAAAGGCTACCATCATCGGACTTGACCTCGGTGTAACGGCTCTGGATAATCTTCTGGATGTCGCTCTTGGTTTTGAATTCCCGAGCTGGACAAATACGGACGCTGATGGAAATACGATTACAGAGAATGACGGCTCAAACCGTATTAATTTTGCTGCCCGCTACTGGTATCACTACGCCGAAAAAACATCGCTAATTCCGCATGTTGAAGTCGCGATGTACAATAATGGTTACTCAACACCGGTTCCGGACGGGGCGAAAGCCGCAACAACTGATATCCGCTTGGGTATCGGCCACAATTGGGTGCCAGTTGAAGCCGTTTTAGTGGTTTTTGAAGTAGGTGTTCGCTTCGCAACTACGACGTACTCATCTGAGGTTGCCGGTGCGGAAGATGCTACATTCAGCGACAGTCATCTGCCCTATTGGCGCATCGGTTGGGAAGGTCGTGTCTACAAGTGGTTGAAAATTCGTGCCGGAGCCTCGAAGAGCTGGGACAATACGAAATATGAAAAATATCCAATGCTCCCGCTCGATCCGGATGATGGTGGAACTACTACAGCCATGTTCTTCGGTGGTGATTTCAATTTTGGTCCAGTGACGATTCAGTATCTGCTGGATCAGGATTTTGCCCGCCGCGGCCCCTATTTCCTTTCAGGTTCTCAAGGAGCCATGTTCCATCGCTTCAGTCTGTTCTACAAGGTTCCGAAGTAAATTTTTATCAGAAAAGCACTACAGAAAAGCCGGAAGCAAATGCTTCCGGCTTTTTTTATCTCTGTTATCGAGATAGGAATAAGAAACCTCCGGCTTCTCGTTGCTATTAGCCTCAACGAAAATATCCGGGGCCGCAGGAGGGAGATATACTCCCAGACGAGCCGCTCGCGAATCGAGATACTTGTCTTTCCGTCTCTTCACTTCCGCAGTGCGGACATTTGATTTTCTCACCATCCCGCCACGTTGATACCCATTCTTCGAAGCGCGCGTCGCAGTTGGAGCAGTGGTACTCAAAAATCGGCATAATTCAGAGTTCCTTCTTTTTGCGTGCCGCTTGTTGGTCGAGCGGCGTTATCTATTTCTTGTCGAATGATATCGATTTTTTCTTTCAGTAGATTGAGGTCTTGAATCAGCCTCTGTCGCTTATCGCCCTCGAAGGAGGATAACAGACGCACGTGAACATCCTCAAGATAATCGGTAATATGGCGTAGCGTTTCTTGGCCTTTATCCGTCAGATGCAGGCTCTGGAATCTCCGGTCTCCCGCAAGTTCGGAACGCTCAATCAGTCCCTTGGCTACCAGCCCATTCACAATCTGAGTGATTCGACTGCGCGCGACAGACAGAATCTGAGCGGCAGCGCTCGGACTCGAAAAATGCTGTTCAGACAAGGCCTGCAGAAAGCGACCCTCTGCGACCGTAAGCCCAAATTGGGAATAGCCTGTGGCTTCCCTGTCCGTGCAACACTCGACGAGGGATTTCATAACCGCCGCTATTTCATGGGCTTGTGAGATTATCTGGTTCTTCATTTTATAGTTAACACTATTTACTGTTTATAGTATTAACTAAATATACAAAAAAAATGTTCCTTTGTCAAGTGGTGAATTGCGCACCCGGAGGGATAAGAGTTGTTGCGGCCGGGTCAGGCGACCCGGCTCGGCGGATCAAGAAAAGTATTAGACTTCTTCGGATTCCGATTCGGCTTCTTCCTTTTTCTCTAATTTTTTCCACCAGCGAGCGTGCCGGTGACGAACGGCTTCTTCGGAAATTTTACCGGTAAGCCATGTCCAGCTCATCGGGTATTCTTCGGGATGGAAAATCACGAAGAAGAAATGCCAGACGACAATCGCCAGTGTGGCCAACCAAGCTTCATAAAGATGAATCGTCTGAGCGGCGCTGATGACCCAACTTGGCAGCAGGGGTGACAACTCCGAAGGGAACCAGAGGATGAAGCCGGTCGCTATCATGACAAGCGTTCCCCATATCAGAGCCCAGTATTCGGCTTTCTGCATGTAATCGTAGCGCCCATATTCCGGAGTGCGTTTTCCCAAGCCTAAGTAGAATCTCATCGTACTTATCAGATCAGCGAAATCACTCTTTTCCGGCAGGAGCGCTTTAAATTCGTCTCTTCCCTTCCGCATCATCAAAAGGTAAACGGTGTGATAGACCGAGACAGCCACCAGAGTCACGGCCATGATTCGATGCAGGAGGCTGCGTAAGGCTTCATTGAGTCCAACAGTGCTGAGCATTCTTACCCACCATGCATCGGGATATTTCAGGGCGAATCCTGTAATGGCAAGTAGGATGAAAGCGACGCTTAAAGCCATGTGCTGCACCAGAGCGTGCGTGTCGAATCGCTCGATGAGTCTGCCCGTTGTCTGGCGCTTTTTCGCCTGCAGCATCTGGTAATTCATGATAATCAGGTTGTGCAGAATCATGCCGCCGATGATGGCGATAATTGCAATCCAATAGATCTGAGCGATCCACCAGTTCAGACCGCCTCTGCGAGGTTGGAGTGCGCGGTGTGTGTAGGAAGCGGTAAAACTCTCATCAGCTCTTGGATGGCACTTCCCACAGGTTATTATCAGATTAGCGGGATTGATTGTGGATAGGGAGTCTCTTTCTGTTCGCACTCCATGAGCTGAATGGCAATCGGGACAGGTTGGAGTTTTCACATCTCCGGATCGGCTTGCCAATCCATGATAACTATCTTCGTAGGTCGAAACCACTTCGGGATCCAAGCCATATTTTCGCAAGATCACCGGGTTGTCATGACAATTTGAGCAGACTTCGTCGGCCATTGGCTCATGATCATGTTTCGATCTTGCATGAGCCGGGGAAACGATAAGGTGTTCACCGTGACAACCCGTACAGGTGGGACTATATTCAATGCCAAACGCCAGTGCACGATAGTGAATCGATGTACGATATTCATGGCGCTCATCTTCGTGGCACCGTCCACAGGTTCCATCAATATTCAATGGTGCAACGGTTGATTGCGGATTGCTACGGGGAAGAATCGAGTGACCGCCATGACAATCCGTGCATACGGGAACATCCACATTCCCCTGAGCCAGCAGTTTCCCGTGCGTGCTCTCCATGTAATTCTCAAAAGATAGAGGCATCCGAATGTCCGGATCTTCCGCCAATCCGATTCGACTGTGACACTTGGCACAGGTTTCCATTTCCCGTGAACGATGCACTGGAGAGCGCGGATCGTCAACCCGATAGATACTATGGGATCCGTGGCAGCTTTCGCAACGGGGAGCGCGCGGGGAGCCGCGTTCCAACGCGTAAGCATGCAGGCTCTGGTTGTAGCGAGCTACGGATTCGGCATGGCAAGCGCCGCAGGTTGCTTCTGCCGGAGTTTCATTTACCACATGCAGTGTGGTATCCGATGGAGCGCGACTGCGGTGCTCACCGTGACAGTCAAAGCAGTGGGAGAGCGCACGATTTTCCTGAACATCTGCGTGAACGGACGTTCGAAATTCTTCTTTTATTTTCGCGTGACATTCAAAGCAGCTGGCTTGCAGCTTGTCCGGAAGTACATGTTCGCTGGAAACGGTGTGAGTTCCATGACATTCGATACAACCCGGGCCGTCCGCACCGGCGGCCACGGGATGACTGCCGTGGAGGCCGATGTCATAGGTCGCATAAGAGGCGGTTTTTCCTCGCACAGGAGCATGGAGCAGGTTGTGACAGGAGGCGCAGGAGCTGTTGGCCTTGTTTGGCGAGAGCACCGACCTTGGATCCTTCGGACTCAGAATATCATGTGTCCCATGGCAGGCAGCACAGTTGATTTTCCCTCCATGCGCTCCTTTGGCTACCGCAGAGGCAGGTTCGTTATGGCAGGCAGCACAATTGACCTTTTCAAGTTTTTCCGGATGAGGAAAATCTTCAAAGCCCGCTAAATCTGCATGACAGTTGACGCAGAAAAGATTGGCATGGCGTGACTCGGCCAGTGTGAGATTGGTAACCGTTAGGGATTGCACCGCTCCATTCGGGAGAGTGCGGGACAAATCCGGATCTTCATGGCATTCAATGCAAGCCGAATTGGCACCTGCTATTGCACTAATGGTTAGGGCAGAGAGTACCAGAAAACAAGAAAATAGCCTGAACATGTTTAAGGATTTCTCATGAGTAAAATATGAAGATTTAAAGATACAAACAATTGTTGTCTTTTTCAAATTAATTCAGAGTACTGAATTATAAAATAATCGTGATCCAATTTGCTGATTAAATACAAGAGCCGCCTCCCGAATTTGGGGGGCGGCTCGAATAATCGGACATTATGGATTGCCTTTTCTCAAAGTACAATCGGGCAGTCTATGGTCCGGGCTTACTATTAGGATACTTCCGGCCATCATCATGGCATGCCGCGCACGTAGGTTTGCGGCTGAAGTCGCGGTTCTCATGGCAATCGCCACAATCCATTTCCTTATGGATTTCATCTAAGGCAACACCGACGGTTTTAGCATGATTAAATGCCCCGTAATTCCAGTCTTTATGACAGGATTCACATTGCCGAGACAGGTTTGCCCATTCCATGCCAAGTTGCTTGTGGCATTTTTGACAGCTTAAAGGTTGGTGGAAGCGATTGAGCGGCCAGCCGGTGCGTGCTTCATGCGAGAAGGCCGGCAGTTCTTCTTTCCGATGACAGAATTGGCAATTCTTTTTGGAATGGCAGCGGTCACACATGTGGTGAATGGATTCCGGCGTGCGCAAAGCGCGCCCGCGGGGCTGCTCGACATCGTGGCAGTAATCACAACTTTCGTGCTGATGACATTCTGCACAGGTGACACCGTAGAGGTTTACGTGATTCTGATGGAAGAAAGTGATGACGGTTCCGCCGCTCCATCCGGATTGCCAGACTCTTTTATTTGACGGGCTGTGAACCTTCGGATAGCCGTTTTCTGGTTCTGCGGCAGCTTTAGCTTCATCACCTCTTCGGATATGACACTTGTCACACCCGGTCTCATGGCTCCATTCCTGATGGCATGCCAGGCACTTTCGGTGATAGATAGCTTTCAAACTTGGCTGTCCTAAGTTCTCCTCTGTAGCTTGTTCTTTATGGCAGTCGCTGCAGTTTCCATAGACATGGCCGGGAGGATAATGGAAGTGACAGACGGCGCATCCGTCACCGGTTCCGGCCATTTGAGCATGTGCTTCATGGTTGAATCGTGTGGGGCCGTAGAGATTTGCAATTTCATCCAGAATGACGATTTCCGGAATTTTATCCGTGGAGACATCTGCGGGACGCGGACATTCTCGCAGACAAGGATTCGCTTTGGATGGTGAATCGCATACGTGACAATCCTCACAGCGGAAATCTGCAGGGCCGGATGGATGACGTGTTTCCTGCGCGCTGCCGATGATGACAGCGAACAACAGTCCGATTGCGGAAAGTAAAAGAAGAACGAGAGGAATTCTTTTTGACATGATCTATCTCATAATTTGGATATAACTGAAGGGCGGCTTCTATTTGCGAACCGATTTTTTCTTGCTTAAAATCCCGAAGAAAACGAGAAAGACAATCAAGAAGAAAACCGCGATAAGATATTCCTGACCTTTGGTCAAAAGCATGAAATCGTGAAGTGTGTGAGTCATTTTCCACCACCTAATTTCGCTTAAATTTCCGGTTCATAATCCGGGTGTTCCCACAGAATAGGCATCCGGTTCACGATCCAACGGAAGGTTAAAATGAATACGGTAATAATCGTGATGGTCACGGCGAATTCGGTCCATTTAGGGACATAACGATTGGGAAGATTCCAGTTGAATGCGATCATGGAGACATTGACGCGGTTCAGGATGATACCGAGCACCGTCCAGACGGCTGCAAAGCGAACCCAACTCGCTCGTTCCTGACGTACCGCCCAAACGAAAAGGAAACAGGGAGCAAGAACGAAACCGAGAACTTCCAGAAGGAACCAGCTCCCCATTGGTGTTCCTAAGAGATCCCAATGATTACCATGAGCCACTCCGATAAATTTCAGGCAGAAGTAGGCGAACAATGTCATTGCCGCCGCCTTTCCCAGACCAATGGTGAGCTTATCGAATTTCTTATGGTCTTTACTTACTTGATGTGAAAAGATACGGTGCGAGAGGGAGCTTTCGAAAATCACCATCGTCATCCCCCCGATGATAGCTGATACAAGGAAGAATACGGGGAGGAAAGGCGTGTACCAGAGCGGATGAAGTTTGTGTGCCGCCAGCAGAAACAATCCTCCGAGAGCCGACTGATGCAATGTCGAAAGAATGACGCCGAAAATCGTTGCTCCAACGGTCACACTAACAGCGATTTTCCGAAATTTTCTCCAGCCAAGCCATTCAAAAAGCGCCGGACAAAATTCGACGAACTGGCAGGACAAATACGTCGCAACATGCCATCCCACCAGAAACATCACTGACGTTGTTCCATACGAAACGAACATGGGATACGGCAAGCGCCACGGGCGTCCGAGGTCGTAACAGAGACCGATGACGACAAAGAAATATCCTAAAAATCCTGTCAGCACAGCCGGACGGACAATCGGATGGTATTCCTTCATGCCAAACAGATACACGGCGGAGCCCAGCGTGAATCCTCCGGCGGCGAGCGCGACTCCGCATAAGACATCCACGCCAATCCACATTCCCCACGGATAATTATCCGTTAGATTCGTTGTGGCTGCCAATCCTTGCGTGAAGCGGACAAAGGTAATCGGTATGCCAACACAAAGAATGAGCGTCGCAATAATATTAAAGGGAGTGATAAGTTTTTTAAAATATTCTTCAAAGGACATTCCCAGAAAAAGTTTGTCCTGTAGCCACTCCATGAAAGTTAAGTTTTCTCCGGTAATCGTCCTCATGATTTGGCCTCCTCTTCATGGGACGAATTCCCTTCTTCCTTCGCAATTTCATTTCGACGTTTGGAAAAAAGATAGACTCCGGTGAAGAAGACCGGCCAAAGTGTCAGTACCAATGGGACAGCGGACAGGAACCCGCGCGTCAGTTCGGGATAGGGGGTGATTCCAAGATTCATGTCAAAGCCAACCTTCTCGAAGGGAACGCCGGTGATATACATCCAACTGGTTCCGCCAACTTCATTTTCGCCGTAGATGTAGTCGACATATTTATCAGGATTTCGAATAATTCTTTCGCGCGCCAACCGAATCAAGTCGCTTCGTTTGCCGAACGTGAGTGCCTGCACAGGGCAGACTTCGACACAACCGGGCAGTTTGCCTTCTTTGGTCACGCGATCATAACACATCGTGCATTTCATCACGCGTGGGTGGAGGGGTTCGTCATATTCATAGGTCGGAACATAAAACGGACAAGCCGTCATGCAGTAGCGACATCCGATGCAAACGCTGGCGTTGTAGATAACCGCTCCTTCGGGTGTTTTGGAAAAAGCTGATACGAGACAAGCCGATGCACAGGCAGGCTCATTACAGTGCATGCATTGCTTCTTCACATAAACGGGTGGTTTGTCTGGATCCGTATTTGGATAGCGGTTGACAATCGTATGTGTTTTCGAATTCGTCCGCCTATGCGTCTCAAAGACGGATTTGTCTTCCGGGGGTGGAACCGGCGGGGGTAAATCATTGACTCTGGCGCAAGCTTCTTCACATTTTCGACAACCAATGCAAAGGGTCAAGTCGGTAAGTACGCCGTATCGATCCGGCCAGCCCGT
>CAZADO010000282.1:0-3815 GCA_964483885.1 uncultured Alphaproteobacteria bacterium
TTCTGAATTCGCCCTGCGGCGAGGATTTTATATCGCAGCGCGACCGGACACTGCTTGAATTACTCTATGGAACCGGGATTCGCGTTTCGGAATTGACGGAGCTGACGTTGGGAAAAGTGGATACAGGTGGGCAAACCGTTCGCGTCATGGGCAAGGGAGGGAAAGAGCGTGTATGCCCCTTCGGTAAAACCGTTGTCGCACGCCTAAAAACGTATCTCGCTTGTCGCAAATCCTATTTAACCGAGCGGAATAAGCCCGATACGGGAATACTTTTCCTCTCGAACAGCGCCTCACCGCTCTCGCGTTTTCGAGCGTACCGGATTGTACACAGGGAACTGTCGCGGATTTCAGCAGGCAAAGGGGTATCACCGCATCTCCTGCGCCACTGTTTTGCAACGCATCTGCTGGATAATGGCGCGGATCTTGTAGCGATTAAAGAGCTGCTGGGACACAGCGGCATCGCTACGACGCAGATTTACACGCGAGTATCCATCGAACGGCTTAAAACGGCTTATAACCAAGCCCATCCGCGAGCGGGAGAATGTTAGTGCGGTGTTGGCTGCTTGCAGCCGACCCTATTATTGCCGAGAGTGGATGCTCCTTACTGAAGTAATCGCCGCGAATGGGTGCCCTCACCCTTCGCGCTCTACTCGCCGTGGTGGGTGTGTCACCCGCCCGGAATAATATAGACAATCGATTCAACAAAGAAAGGGCTCACGATGAGAACAAACATCTCCGCACGAAGTTTTAAATTGAATGATGATCTCAAAGCTTTTGCCCTGCAGGAAGTGCAGCGTCTGGAACGTTATTTTGATGGTATCATCGATTGCAACATAGAACTGTACTATCAAAAAGATAATAAAACGAGTGACATCACCGCATCTGTTCATGGAAATTTATTGAAAGCATCCGAAACGTCCGAGGATTTTAAAAAGTCTATAACCCTTTCCGTCGAAAAACTGGAACAGCAGGTTAGGAAATACAAGGGGAAACTGAAGAACAAACATTAGCCCAAGGAGGTGACGTGGAACGGCTGCAAGTCGGTGCCTTTTATCAGGACATGCAGCAGCGGTTGGAACTGGAACTGCTCGGTTCAGCCCAAGGGTTGTCCCGGTTTATCACTGAGAAAAACCTGCATCGGCCGGGATTAGCTCTCGCCGGATTTATTGAGCTGTTCACTTTTAACCGGGTTCAGGTGTTGGGGAATACCGAAATCCGATACTTGAAAAGTCTGGATTCCGGAGCCATCATCCAGAGCCTTCAGCGCGTGCTGTCCTTTGAAATCCCCTGTTTGATTGTAAGTACCTCAGACGATATTCCTCCCGAATTGCCAATCGTCGCCGATGAAAAAGGCATCGCGCTTTTCAGGACGAAGCTTTCGACGACTGAACTGACCCAGATTTTAACCAACTACCTCGACGATAAATTTGCTCCGTCAACCGTTGTCCACGGTTCGCTGGTGGATGTCTATGGGACGGGGCTTTTATTTACCGGGCGCAGCGGTATCGGCAAATCGGAAATCGCGCTGGATTTGGTCGAACGCGGGCACCGGCTGGTGTCGGATGATGTCGTGACACTGACCAAAAAGACCGAAGGTGTGCTCATCGGTTCCGGTTCGAAAATGCTCAAGCACTTCATGGAAATCCGCGGTGTGGGCATTATGGATATTCGACAGATGTTCGGTGTCCGGGCGATTCGCCTTCAAAAGCGCGTGGAGACCGAAGTGGAACTCGTCGAATGGGATAAAACTCAGGAGTACGAACGATTGGGGTTAGAAGAACAGTACAAAGATTACCTCGGCGTTAAAGTGCCGCATATTCGTCTTCCGATTTATCCCGGAAAGAATATCACCGTTATTTCCGAAACCATCGCTTTGAATTTCCACCTGAAAGTGTACGGATTTCATCCGGCGCATGACTTCAATCAGGCTTTGAGAGAAACGCTGCTGAATAAAACACGCGTGAAATCTTATCTGGAAGGGGATTACGAATAATTCCTCATGATTCACGCTTTAATTGTAACACACGGTGATTTGGGTGCGGAACTTCTGCGCGTCGTGGAATCCCTGTTAGGACCGCAGGAAGCCGTCGAGGTGCTTTCCAACAAAGGAAAAGACCTCGAAGGACTCTGTGACTTAGTGGATGCGCATGTTCCCTCTGGCGAAGAAGCAATTTTATTCGTAGATTTCTGCGGAGGCTCACCGTTCGTCGCTTGTCGTCGGACTTCGGGAGATAAGCGCCACTGTACCGTGATCAGTGGAGTAAATCTGCCGATGTTGACGTCCTTCTTTACGAAACGTACTAAAATGCCGCTTTCAAAGCTCTTGCAGACAATTCGCGATGACGCTATCAGAGGCATCCAACTTTCTTCAGATCAATAATCTCCCCTTTGCTTTAGTAGGGGGGACAAAGGGGGGCTTAATCGCCGCGTACGGGTGCCCTCACCCTTCGCGCAAAAAGAAACTCGCCGAGGCAGAGACCTGATCTGCCCGGAATAGAAAAATGTTCTCAAAATTTTCACTGCGAAAAAAGAAACACGATTTCCCTTTAGTAAGGGTGGATGACCGGCTGTTTCACGGTCAAGTCGTTGTCGGTTGGGCACAAGCTTTGCAGCTTGAACGGCTGATTCTGGCGTGTGATCGCATCCTTGCTGAACCGGCACTGAAGCAGACGTTGCTGTCGGTGATACCTTCCGACATTGAAGGAAACATTTTCAGTTTGGAAACTGCCGCTGAGAAATGGCGTAAAGGCGAATTGAATCACGACCGAACGCTCTTGATTCTCGAACATCCCGTCGATGCGCTTAAACTCCTTCGCTTCGGCGCACCGGTAAAAACGCTAACGCTCGGAGGACTGCACTTCCGCGAAGAGCGGGAACAGTTTCTTCCGTACATTTTCCTCTCGCAGTGGGATCGGGCTGCACTGCGGGAAATCGCGCAAGAGGGAGTGACCATTTTCTGTCAAGACCTTCCTGCGACAAAACCCGTACCCTATAACCCTTGAAGGAATTATGAGTCGTCACGCCACTGAAATCAAAGTCGGTCTCGCTGTTCTGGCCGCATTCGTAGTCCTGATTGTCGGGATTATGTGGGGGAAAGGAATCAAATTCCGCGCCGAACGTTATCCGATTATAGTTCATTTTCAGAACAGCGGTGGATTGGAAAACGGAGCCCTCGTACTGGTCAACGGTGTCCCGAAAGGCAAAGTCACTCGCATCACGCTCGCGCCGGATCATGTTGCCGTTCGGTGCTTAATCGATAAAGATGTTCGGCTGCTGACCGATTATCGAATTAGCATCGAAACGGTCCAGCTCATGAGCGGCAAAGTCGTAACGATTATCCCCGGTACCAAAGGGCATCCCGTAAATACGGATATCCCCTTAAGCGGTTTGCCGTCGATGGGAATTTCCGATGTAGTCGCTCTCATAGAAGAATTCTCCGACGACTTCAAAATGGTGCTGGCCAATATGAACTCCGTGCTGCTGCATCTCGATTTGATTGTCGGCGACAGCTTGAACCGCGTTCATTTGTCGCGCTCGTTGGCGAATCTCGACAGAAGCAGCGCGGAAACCGTGAAGCTTATCGCGGAGAATCGGGAATCTCTCAGCCGCACGATAATGAGTTTGCAAAAAACACTCGAGATTCTCGAAGGAGTTGCCGGGCGCAGTGAAGGCAAACTCGACCGTTCGCTGGCTCAATTCGATACAACAACAGCCCTATTGCAAGCCTTGGTCGGAGACCTGCGCGGTATCACCGGAAGCATTCAAGCCGGTGAAGGAACAATCGGACGTCTGGTTACCGATCCCGAACTCTATAA